>CAVDAU010000137.1:0-6635 GCA_963607015.1 Streptococcaceae bacterium | reverse complement strand
ATGGCGGTGTAAATGGCGGTGTAAATGGCGGTGTAAATGCGGAAGAACTTTTGCTGAGAGCAATAATGAAGACACCCGGACTCAATGCACCGGCCTTGTCGAGACAATTACAAAAGAGCCTGCGTACAGTGCAACGTCACCTGAAAGTTCTCAACGATAGGGGCGAAATCGAATTTCGCGGTGCTCCGAAGACAGGCGGTTATTGGTCACGGACGTAGGTTGACAGCGATACGAAACAGAACCCTACGGAGGGTCGCTCCTTGCTTATTAGTCAGGAACATCAAAAGAATCAGAATTCCGAGGTGAAGTGGAAGCGGATGTGCTTGAAGTCGTTCTGCGCCATCTGTAGCACATAGGCACTGTCGGCAAGGTAGACATCGCGTCCTTCTCTGTCCTTGGCCATGTACTGATACTTGCGCTTCATGAAGTCGGCCAGTTCCTGCGGATCGTCGCTCTCGATCCAGCAAGCCTTATACAGATGCACCGGTTCCCAGCGGCAGCTGGCATTATACTCATTCAGCAGGCGGTATTGTATGACCTCAAACTGCAGCTGTCCTACCGTGCCTATTATCTTCCTTCCGTTGAACTGGTTGACAAACAGCTGAGCCACACCCTCGTCCATCAGCTGGTCAATGCCTTTTGCCAACTGCTTCTGCTTCATCGGGTCGGCATTCTCAATATACTTGAACATCTCCGGCGAGAAGCTCGGCAGTCCGCGGAAGTGCAGCTGTTCGCCTTCGGTCAGCGTGTCTCCAATCTTGAAGATACCATTGTCCGGCAAGCCCACGATGTCTCCTGCCCATGCCTCGTCGACTGTCGACTTGCGTTGCGCCATGAACTGCACAGGAGAGGTGAAGCGCATCGTCTTGTTCTGACGCACATGATAGTATGGGGTATTGCGCGTGAAGCGTCCCGAGCAGACCTTGCAGAAAGCTATGCACGAGCGGTGATTAGGGTCGATGTTGGCTGTGATCTTGAAGACGAAACCGCTGAACTTGGGTTCGTCGGGCTGCACCGTGCGCTCGGCGGCCTGCACAGGACGTGGACACGGAGCTATCTCCACAAAGCAGTCGAGCAGTTCCTGCACTCCGAAGTTGTTCAGCGCAGAGCCGAAGAACACCGGAGCCAACTGTCCGTCGATATACTGCTGACGGTCGAACTCGGGATATACACCCTCTATAAGTTCCAAATCCTGACGCAGGCGGGCGGCATCATGATCGCCAATATGCTGCTCCAAGTCTTGCGTGTGGATGTCGACCTCCACCTTCTCCGTCACCACTTGCTTTGACGGGCGGAACAGGTTCAGACGCTGCTCGTAGATGTTATAGACCCCCTTGAAGCGTTGTCCCATGTCAATGGGCCACGACAGCGGGCGCACTTTTATCTTCAGCATCTCCTCCAGCTCGTCCAGTAGGTCGAAGGGCTCCTTGCCCTCACGATCCATCTTGTTCACGAAGATTATCACGGGAGTGTTCCTCATGCGGCACACGTCCATCAGCTTCAGCGTCTGCGACTCAACGCCCTTGGCGGCATCTATCACGATGATTACGCTGTCTACAGCCGTCAGCGTGCGGTAGGTATCCTCGGCAAAGTCCTGGTGTCCGGGCGTGTCAAGGATGTTTATCTTGTAGTCATTGTAGTCGAACTCCAACACAGATGTCGTCACCGAGATGCCGCGCTGCTTCTCGATGTCCATCCAGTCTGACGTTGCCGTCTTGCGTATCTTGTTGCTCTTGACCGCTCCGGCGACCTGAATCTGTCCGCCAAAGAGCAACAGCTTCTCTGTCAGCGATGTCTTTCCTGCATCAGGATGTGCCACAATGGCGAAAGTGCGTCTTCTTGCTATCTCGTTGTTCATCGTTTTCTGTCTTCTGTATGGTGTGTTCCCGTTTATCTGCGCTCCTCACTTGCGTCCGCAAAATTAGGCAAAACAGGCGACGCGCACAACTCTTTCTGTCGGGCCGGCATCACTGCTGCTGTCCGAGAGCATCGTAGAGAGCCTGCTGTATGCGTGGACGGATGTTGAGCGAGGAGAGGCGGTTGACCCAAGGATGCGGATAGACACGGTTGCTCAGGAACACATACACCATGCGGTTGTCGGGGTCTACCCATGCACAAGTGCCTGTGAAGCCCGTATGTCCATAGACACTCTTCGGAGCACTGTCGGCACACGGATTGCTGCGACTGTCAGGGGCAGGCTTGTCGAAGCCAAGACCACGGCGGCTTATCCTTGATGTCACGGTCGTGAACATGCGGCATGTGGACTCACTCAGATAACGTCGTCCCTGCCAGATGCCGCCATCGAGCAACATCTGATAGACACATGCCACTTCCGCAGCGTTAGAGAACAGTCCGGCATTGCCCGACACTCCGCCCTTGAAGGCAGCAGCCTCATCGTGCACATAGCCATGCAGCAGACGGCGGCGCAGGAACGCATCGTCGACGGTGGGCACAATCCCGTCCTTCGGCAAGTGCCGCGCAGCGAGATAGCACGTGTGTTTCAGCCCCATAGGCTTGAAGAACTCCTGCTCCAAATACTCATCGAGCGGCATGCCTGTTATGGCTTCCACCACTTGTTGCAGCACGATGAAGTTGATGTCGCTATAGACATAACGCCGTCCGCCGCGCCGTGCCTTTGCAATCTTGTCGCAGTAGACGCTGTCACCGAAGCTGCTGTCTATCCACAGACTGTCGCAGACTTGAAGCGTGTGGCGTGCTGTGCTGACGGGCGATGTCAGCCCCTCCTTGAAGCTGAATTCCGTGGTTGCCCACAGGTTGCGCTCAATCTGCGCCGTGTGTCTGCGGTCGCGCTTCGAGGCAAACAGGTTGCCACGGTAGCTCTTGTCGTCTATGGCCTCGCGATAGAACGGGATGACGGCAGGAAGTCCGGACTCGTGCATCAGCAGGTCACTTATGGTTATCGTGCGCTTGTCCGTACCTTGCAGATAGGGCAGATAGCGCGAAGCGTAGTCACTGATGTTCAGCCGTGTCTCGTCAAAGAGCTTCATCACAGCCAGCAGCGTGCCTGTGGTCTTCGACAGCGACGCAATGTCATAGACATCGGTACTGTTCACGGGCAGGGCATCGTCATCATAGGTATGGTGGCCATAAGTGCGGTTTATGACCTCATGGCCGTCTTTGAACACCACAACCTGGCATCCGGGATATGCTTTCTTGGCAATGCCTTCGAGGGCGATGCTGTCTATCAATGCGAGTTTAACGGTGTCGAAACCATAGTCTTCAGGACGATATACGGGTTTCGGCTCACCGGCAAGCTCCACTCCGAGGTCTTCTGCCGGAGCCTTATATCCGTCGCCGACGGCATAGAGCGTGCCGAGCGATGTGGAGAGCCGGCCATCTGCCACCTGCCTTCCATAGAGCACGTTCGCCGCACGCACTTGCACGGCGGCATGTGTGTCATGAGCCAAAATCACGGCAGCGGCATTGCGCAGTCCGTCCTCAGCCTCCATCATATCCTTTGCAGGGACAAACGACACATATATAATAGGTGTATCCGTCGGAATGGCGGCAAGAAACGCGGCATAGTCCCGCACCTTCCTGCCGGAGAGGCAGACGATGATGCGCTTGTAGTCCTTCAGGCTCGACAGGATGTCCTGTCTTGCAGCTGCCGTTGTCGAGGCATCGACATTCAGCACAGTCGGCACGGCATAGGTTGAGATTTCATCCACAAAGGGTGTGATGACACTGCTCTTGCCGCCGACATTCAGCAGTACCACGTCCTTCACATCGGTGTCGACAGGCACGGCATGGCTTGTGTTTCCGAGCAACGTCACCGCTTCCACGCCAAGACGCTCTATCAACTGCTGTGCCTCGGGCGTATTGATGCGTTGCTCCAAGCCCGAGATTTGTATGTGCGGCTTGGTGTGCAGCCCTAATACATATTTGTACATCAGCACCTTGCGGCACTTGGCATCTATCAGTTCTTCGCTCACCTCGCCACGCTTCACGGCACGCTCAATGGCTTCGAACTCTTCCTTCAGCCGTGCAGGGACAAGCAACAGGTCATTGCCTGCTTTCAGTGCCTGCAGGCAGGCAGAGCGGTTGCCCGACACGCCTTTCATCTCAAGTGCATCGGTGAACTTCAGCCCTGTGAACTGCAACTCGTCTTCAAGCAGTCCTGTCACTATGCTTTGCGAGAGCGACGACGGCAATCCGCTGCGCTCGGACAATGCCGGAACATCGAGGTGTCCCACCATTATGCCGTCTATGCCGGCGGCGATGGCACGCCTGAATGGATACATCTCTATGCTGTCGAGACGCTGACGGTCGAAGTTGAGTGTCGGCAGAGCCTTGTGGGAGTCCACATTGGTGTCGCCGTGGCCGGGGAAGTGCTTGGCCACAGCCACCACACCACCGTCCTCAAGACCGCGTGCGTATGCCACGACTTTGGCTGCCACATTGTAGCGGCTCTCGCCAAACGATCGGACATTGATTACGGGATTGTCGGCATTGTTGTCCACATCGGCAACGGGGGCGAAGTTCACTGTTATGCCCATCTCGCGGCACTCACGTGCCACCTCACGCCCGTACTCATAGATCAGCGAGTCGTTGGCTATGCACCCCAATATTCTGTTTCGCGGGAACACAGGCGTAGGCTTGAGCCGCATGGCCAGCCCCCACTCCCCGTCGAGTGTCACCATCAGCGGTATGCGCGAATGGCTTTGAGCTTCATTGGTCAGCTGTGCCTGCGACACCAAATTGCCGCCACTGAACAGCACGCCGCCTATGTGATACTGACGGATGACACGCTGTATGAACTGGCGGTTGCTGCGCGTGTTCTGCGGAGCGAACTTGTAGACCAGCAGCTGCCCGATCTTCTCCTTCAGCGACATACGCTCCATGAGCGAGTCCGCCCATTCGGCAGCATGCGGGTCGGTACTTATGCGGCTGCCTATTATCGGTGCCTGACGCACGCCGACCGACGGTATATCGGTGATGCGCATCGCCTCCGTGTTTGTCGACAGGCCTCCGCAGAAGCCAAGCAGGACGAACAGTGAGATGAGGAACTTCTTCATTGCCGCACTTTGTCCAAGGTCAGTTCACTGCGGCTCATAAACACTCCATTGTTGCCGATGTGCATTATCGGGACTTCACGTCCGTCGGCATCGCGCACCATCTCTGCCTGCTCAAGGAATGTGTGCGTATGTCCACCCAGCACGAGGTCGATATGACGGGTCTGTGGCACAAGCACGTTGTCGTACATGTCGCCCACGCCGGGGTTGCGTGTTATGCCAAGATGCGACAACAGGATTATCACGTCACACTTCTCTTTGTCTTTCAACAGAGCGGTCATCTCGGCAGCTGTCTGCACAGGATCCTTATAGACCACACCCTCGCACTTGCTCTGCTGCACCAAGCCCTCAAGTTGGGGGCTGAGACCGAAGATGCCAATCTTCACGCCGTTGCGCCGCAGCGTGACATACGGCTTGACAATGTCTTCGAGCACTGTGCCGGTGAAGTCATAGTTCGAGCACACCACGGGGAAATCGGCAAGGCTGAAGATGCGTGCCATGTTGTCAAGCCCGAAGTCGAACTCATGGTTGCCTATGGTCATGGCATCATATCCTGCAAGGTTCATAATCCGGACCTCAAGCTCGCCCTTATACATATTATAATATGGTGTTCCCTGCGATATGTCGCCACAGTCGAGCACCAGTGCATCCGGATGCTCCGTCCTGAACCGGTGCACGAGAGCCACACGGCGTGCCGCTCCGCCCATGCCGGCATTGCGTACCGCCGGATTGTCGTCAAGCGGGTCGATGCGACTGTGGGTGTCGCTGCTGTGCATGACATATAGTTTCTTGTCCTGTGCCTGTGCGCCTGCCGCCACAAGGGTCATGAGCACAAGCAATATGTAATGGCGTATTCTGTTCATATCTTCCTTACTTTTTATCAAGTCTCTTCAGGCGTCCGTCGAGTGCCGATGTCACCGTGCGTCCTTGTGCTGTCTGCTGCTGCACCCATTCGATGAAGAGACCGCGCAGGGTCATTCCCTCAGGGCACACCTTGTCTTTGAAATCCAGCAATCCCGTCATGCCGTCATTGCCCTCAGCCAAGTAGTCGATTGTGGCAAGGGTGTACAGACGGTCATCATCGACCGGCTGCCCCTGTATGGTTGCATCGCTGAAGCCTCCCTGCCTGTCTATCGTGAGGCGTGCACCGCTGATGGCTTCGCCCCCACGTTCCGACAAATTGCGGAACACCGCCTTCACCTGCCGTCCTGTCATGGTGAGCACGCAGAGTGAGTTCTCGAAAGGCAGAATCTCATAGGCTTCAGCCATCGTTATATCGCCCTCCTCAAGCTCACGCCTCATGCCTCCGACGTTCATCACAGCCAAGTCAGCAGGATGTCCCAGCACCTTGGAAGCCGACTGCCTCAGCACTTCGGCTATCAGATTGCCGAGCAGCGATTCGGGACGGCTGCGATCCATCATCATCTCCGAACGTCCCAAGACCATACTCATCAGGCTGTCCACACCGCCACGATAAGGGGCTATGAGCCGCAGAGCCTCGGCATCGGCAGTGATGTTTTGGTCTATGGGCACACGTGTTATCTCCGCCGAGGTCACGGCATAGTGACTTCTGCACGATGTCAGACCCACCGGCAGGCACAC
>CAVDAU010000136.1:0-6652 GCA_963607015.1 Streptococcaceae bacterium | reverse complement strand
CTTTATTGACGCAAACCGGTTTGCTCACTTTCAGGTACACACGCCACATAATATGGATAAATGAAAGAACCGTGTTGAACGTTATAATAGGTGTGGCGTCTCGGGATGTCGCAAGCAAGAAAATGCTTACTTTTGTGGCGCGTATCCACGTAAGAACCCACGGTTTGCTACCTTTGCAGACCGGTATATACTCATTATCAATCATCATGAAGAAATATTTACCCGACCTGATAGCCGTTGTAGCCTTTGTAGTGCTGTCGCTCGTCTACTTCTTCCCTGCCGACATTGAGGGCAGAATCCTGTTTCAGCATGACACCTCGGCAGGCATGGGAGCGGGACACGAGGCGGCAGAGTATTATGAACAGACGGGTGAGCGGACGCGGTGGACCGATGCCTTGTTCGGCGGAATGCCGACATACCAGATTTCTCCGTCGTATGACTCCACGCAGCCGTTGGCATGGGTGCAGAAGGTCTATCAGCTGTTCCTGCCGGACTATGTGTGCCTGACATTCATCATGATGCTCGGGTTCTACATCCTGCTCCGTGCTTTCGGACTGTCGGCGTGGCTGTCGGGCTTGGGGGGTATCCTGTGGGCTTTCTCGTCATATTTCTTCATACTGATTTCGGCAGGGCATATATGGAAGTTCGTGACGCTGGCATACATACCGCCGACGCTGGCGGGAGTGGTGATGGCGTATCGTGGCAAGACGCTCAAAGGTGCACTCGTCTTCGCCCTGTTCACTGCGCTGCAGATTCTCTCCAATCATGTGCAGATGACCTATTACTTCCTGTTCGTAATCCTGTTCTTTGTCCCGGCATATCTCGCCGAAGCCATCAGGCGCAAGACCGTGCCGCAGTTCCTCCGGACTTCGGCAGTGTTGCTCGTGGCAGGACTTGTGGGACTGTCTGCCAACATAAGCAATCTGTATCACACGTATAGCTACAGCAAGGAGACCATGCGTGGCAAGAGTGAGCTTGTCGATGCCGGTGCCTCCATGTCGCAGAAGCAGACAGACGGGCTTGACCGCGACTACATAACGCAGTGGAGCTACGGGATAGGGGAAACCATGACACTCCTCGTGCCCAACTTCAAGGGCGGGGCTTCAGTGCCGTTGAGCCAAAGCAGTACGGCGATGGCGAAAGCCAATCCGCAGTACACAGGTCTGTATGGCAGCCTGACACAGTATTTCGGCGACCAGCCCATGACCTCCGGGCCTGTCTATGTCGGTGCCTTCGTGCTGTTCCTGTTCTTCGTGGGCTGCTTCATCGTGCGTGGCCCCATGAAGTGGGCTATCGTTGGCGGTACGGTGTTTTCCGTCATACTGTCGTGGGGCAAGAATTTCATGCCCGTCACCGATTTCTTCATAGACTTCGTGCCGATGTACGACAAGTTCCGTGCTGTGTCGTCCATCCTTGTCATTGCCGAGTTCACGATACCTCTGCTTGCGGTACTGGCACTGAAAGAGATTATCAGTCGTCCCGATGTGTTTGCACAGAACAAGAAGGCATTCCTTGTGAGTGTGGCTTTGACGCTCGGCGTGGCTCTGCTGATATATGTCGCCCCGGGCATGTTCACCGGCTTCGTGCCGCAGCAGGAGGCGCAGATGCTACAGAGTGCGGCTGCCCAAGGCATGATTCCAGCATCAGAGATCACAGGCATAACACAGAACCTCGAGGAGATGCGCCGTGCCCTCGTCACGTCGGATGCCCTGCGCTCTGTCCTTGTCATCGCCGCCGGCATCGTCATCATCATGCTTTATATAAAAGGTAAGCTGCGGGCGAACCTTGCCGTCTGCGCCGTCGCCGTGCTGTGTCTTGCCGATATGTGGACGGTCAACAAGCGTTACCTCAACGACGAACAGTTTGTCCAACCGTCGGTGCGAACCACGACCTTCAGGCAGACCGATGCCGACAAGCAGATTCTGCAAGACACCGACCCGAACTACCGTGTGCTGAACTTCGCCACCAACACCTTCAATGAGAACAACACGTCCTATTGGCACAAGAGCGTCGGCGGGTATCATGCCGCCAAGCTGCGCCGTTATCAGGAACTGATAGAGCGGCACATCTCACCGGAGATGCAGGATGCTTATTCCGAAGTCCTGAATGCCGGAGGCGACATGGACAGCGTCTCGGCATCCAAGTTCCGCGTCATCAATATGCTGAATGCACGCTACCTCATCTTCCCGACGCAGGACGGCACAGTGCCAATCCGCAATCCGTATGCCCTCGGAAATGCGTGGTTCGTGGACAGCGTCATGTATGTCGGCGATGCCAATGAGGAGATCTCTGCCTTGGGCGACATCATGCCGGAGAAGACGGCGGTCGTCGATACGCGCTTCAAGAGCCTGCTCAACGGTGCGGAGCTGTTACAGAAGGATGCGGAAAGCAGCATCGTGCTGACTGCCTACGAGCCGAACCGTGTCACCTACCGTTCCGACAACAAGCACGACGGCGTGGCTGTCTTCTCGGAGATATACTATCCGCATGGCTGGCAGGTCAGCATCGACGGCAGTCCCGTCGAGTTGGCACGTGCCGACTATGTGTTGCGTACACTCTATGTCCCTGCCGGTACACACACCATCGAGATGGTGTTCGACCCGCAGTCCCTGCACGTCACCGAGACCATTGCCTATGCGGCCATTGCGCTGATGCTGATTGGTGTTGTCGCTGTCATCATCATCGAGCGGCGCAAGCCGGCGAAGTCCGGCGGACAGCAGGCATAAAAACACAGGAGGCAAGCAGTCAGAGACGATGTCTCTCTGTGCTTGCCTCCTGCCTGATCTATCCGTTACGCCGTAGACCGGCGTTCTTCCTTTCGCAGTCTTACTTCTTCAGGTACTCGCTGAAGTCGGTCAGGCGCATATCGCCCTTGCGTGCCAGCGTGTCGTGCATTGCGAATGCAGCCGGCAGGTAGTGGTGTGTCTGTCCGCCTTTGGCAATCTTCAGGTAGTCACGCAGCAACGGCTTGTAGTCGGGATGTGCGCAGTTCTCGATGATGGTCTCCGCACGCTCCAGCGGGCACTTGCCGCGCAGGTCTGCCACGCCCTGTTCCGTCACGATGACATTCACGTCGTGCTCCGAGTGGTCTTGATGGCTCACGAACGGTACGATGGAGCTGATGAGGCCGTCCTTCGCCGTCGACGGGCAGGTGAAGATGCTGATGTATGCGTTGCGCTCGAAGTCGCCGCTGCCGCCGATGCCGTTCATCATCTTCGTGCCGCTGATCTGTGTGGAGTTGGCATTGCCGTAGATGTCCACCTCGATGGCTGTGTTGATGGCTATGACACCAAGGCGACGTATCACCTCGGGTGAGTTCGAAATCTCGCTCTGTCGCAATGTCAGGTGATCCTTGAAGTAGTCTATGTTGTCGTACACCTGCATCAGGCACGGGTTGGTGACCGTCAGCGAGCATGCCGAAGCGTCGATGACACGGCCTTCGAGCATCATTGCCACGACAGAGTCCTGCAGGACTTCGGTGTAGATATTGAAGTTAGGCACATGATCGTCCTTGCCCAGTGCACCCAGGATGGCGTTTGCCGTTGCTCCCACACCGCTTTGCAGAGGCAGGAACGTGCTCGGGATGATGCCGCGCTTCATGTCGTCGACCAGGAACTCGGCCGTGTTGTATCCGATCTGTGATGTGACGGCGTCGGGGTCGCGGAAGCCGCGTGCCTCGTCAGGGATGTCACATTCCACCACGCCAACGACCTTTGCCGCGTCGATCTCGACATACGGCTTGCCTATGCGGTCGCTGACCTTGGTGATTGGGATGGGCTGACGCTGTGGCGGGTCAAGAGGCTGGTAGACATCATGCAGCAGCTTCGCTCCCTTGCTATGGAAAGCGTTCAGCTCCAGTACGACGTGCTTTGCCAACATTGCTATTGTGGGGCTTATGCCTCCGGCAGCTGTCAGGTAGGCGTGAACCTTGTTGCCCACGACCTCATAGTCGCAGACTTCGATGATCGCCCAGTCAAGTTGGCCGTAGAAGCCGTAGCGCAGCTCCTGTGCCATGTGGCTGAGGTGCAGGTCGGTGTACGCAAACTCATTTGCGTTGACGTGCTTGCGGAAGTCGCCGTTTGTGGTGTAGGGTGCGCGGAACTTTATTGCGTTCGCGTTGGCCATGTCGCCGTCGGTGCTTTGGCCTGTGGAGGCTCCGGTGAAGATGCTTACCTGGAACGGGCGTCCTGCCTCATGCTCGGCTGTGGCCAGCTTGGCCAGTTCCTTTGTTACGGCCTTGGCGGTGCCTGCCGGCGTGAAGCCGCTAAGTCCGATTTTCTCATCATTCTTGATCAATGATGCAGCTTCGAGAGCTGTGATGTTCTTAAGTGACATATTTGTTTTTAAAGGGTTAATATTTCCTGCTCAATATCTCGGACCACACCACTGCCCGCCGCACGTCATCGGCATCTTTGAGTGCAAACTCGCTCTGCTCCTCTTCGGCGGCAGCCGCTGACGGCTGCGCCGGAGCCGTGCGTCCGGTGTTGTCCGCAGCCTTGCGCTCTGCCCGCACCGGTTGTCGCCTCACGGCGACAGGCTGCGTCTCGTCAGGCACCTCCTGCGGCATGGCTTCGCCGGTCATGGCGGTGCCGCCGTCTGCGTCGGCACTGTCACTCCCCTTCCGACGCTTGTCCAGGAACATTCCTCCCACGACAAACGCCACGAACACCAGAATCTCTATCCATCCGTCCATGCTGCAAAAGGCCTGTGGTCACGAAAGCCTGCGCAAAGGTAGGCAAAATTTTCTATTGCAGAGCCGGCAATATGTTGTCCCATATCAGGTTCAGCTCGGTCTGCATGTTGTCGACGTGAGCCGTCACTGCAATCACCGCATCCTCGTCGGGCATCACCAGAATGTACTGTCCGTTGGCACCGTCGGCACGGAATGCGTTGTGGCGGCATCGCCACATCTGGTAGCCGTAGCCCTGCACCCAGTCGCTGTTCTCCTTGGTCAGCCCTACGCTCTCGGCATCCTGTGGCTTCACGCCCGACGGCACGCACGGCACCTGTGCTTTCGATGCCTCTGCCACCCAGTCGGCGGGTATCACCTGCTTGCCGTTCCACTGTCCTTTCTGCAACAGCAGCTGTCCCATCTTCGCCAAGTCCTCGGTCTTCAGATACAGTCCCCAGCCTCCGCAGTCGATGCCCTGCGGGCTTTCTTTCCAGAACGGCTTGTCGATGCCCAGCGGCTCGAACAGGCGCGGATACAGATAGTCCACCACCTTCTCGCCCGTCACCTTCTGCACGATGGCAGAGAGCATGTATGTGCCGAGTGAGTTGTAGCAGTAGAACGTGCCCGGCTGGTGCTCCACGGGATAGGCCAGGAAAGCCTTCGCCCAGTCATTGCCCTCGACGTTGCGTATCGAGTTGGTGGGGTCGGTGTCGTGTCCGCAGTTCATGGTCAGCAGGTCGCGGACGGTCATGGCCTTGAGGTTGTCGCTCACGGTGTCGGGCAACAGGTCGGGGAAGAACGAAATCACAGGGTCTGTCAGCTTCAGCTTGCCATCGGCGATAGCCAGCCCTACGGCTGTCGACGTGAACGTCTTGCTCACGGAGTTCAGTATGTGTGCCGAGTCCGGATGACCCTCGCTCATCCACCGTTCTGCCAGCACCTTGCCGTGCTGCAGCACCATGATGCTGTGGATGTCCTGTCCGGCATCTTCTGCCACAGCCTGAAAATACTTGTCCATTGCTGCCGTCAGCTCTGCCGATGCTTCGCCGCGTGGCAGTGATGAGGTGTCGCCACCGTTCTGTTGTGTGCCGCCGGAGCAGCCTGTCAGTGTCAGACACACGGCTGCTGCCAATGCTGCTGCCGTTGTTGCGATGTTCCTAAAGAAAGTTTTCATGACGTAATGTTTTTGAGTTTATGAATGTAACAAATCAGTTCTTTGCATCCAGCCGGTGTATTTCCTTGCCATCCTTCTCGAAGAAGTACTGTCCACCGTCCTCGTCCAGCTCGAAGAGCGACAGCTCGCCGCGGCTCACCAATATCAGTGTGCTCTGCTCGGCGAAGCGGCGGAAGCTCAGGCTCATCGGCTCCTTCTCTACGAGCTTGTTGTTCATCAGCGTGCTGTCGTTGACCATCACCGTCAGTGAGTCGCCCGCAAATCCACGTGTCAGGTTCACGGTGTATGTCTCCTCATAAGTCACGTCGGCCTTCTCGCCCTTGTTGCGGAAGCTCAGGTAGATGAACACGGCAACTAAGATGAACACGGCAAATGCCAGCAGTCCGTTGCCGATCATGAACTGGCGGTTTGTCTTCAGGTGGTCGGTATCGTATCTCATGTTTCTTCTTTTCTATGTTGTCGGCACCGGATGTTCATAGTACCGCCTTGCAAAACTAAACGTTTCTGCTTGAATGTGCAAACATCGCCGCTCTGATTAACACGACGCGGGGCACGGCTCTTAAAAATGGCAGGGATTTTCCCCAAACTGCGGTCGGTGCGCACTCCGAGGTGCGAGGCACACACGCTATAGAACATGGACACCGTGCACCCAACACCCAAAACTCAACACCTCTATACCCATCGAGGCACACACGCTATAAGACATGAAATCCGAAATCCAACGCCCGACATGACCGTCTATGGATGCCCATCGTTGGGTTCCAAGGATGCCCATTCTTAGGTCGAGTAAATGCCCATTCATAGGT
>CAVDAU010000135.1:0-6725 GCA_963607015.1 Streptococcaceae bacterium | reverse complement strand
GTGAACATCGACTACCGCATCTATCCCGACTTCGTCCTGACCATGATTGTCTGATGACTAATGGGCAAGATGGGTTAAATGGGCATTAGGGGCAATCCGAGACCCGAGACTCAACATCCAACAACGCAGTGTGGGAGCGGAAGCCTCTTGAGGCTCATCCGCTCCCACACTTTTATTCATGTAGCAGGGTCTGCTTCACGCGCCGCCGTCTTGGCGGCACGTGACCCGTGCGACTTACCAAACGTAGTCCTGTGCCAGCAGGAACTGTGCGCTCTTCTCAACGCCTTCGAACTGTGTGCGTCCCTTCGAGTCGCCCTCAAGCTCTACGAAGAATGCCTCGATGCCGCAGTTCTTTGCTGTTGTGAAGATGTTCTTCCAGTTCATCATGCCGCTGTCGCCAATGATCCAACGATCCTTGATGTGGAGCAGCTTGATGCGATCCTTGTGGTCTGCAATCCACTCGCACGGATCCTGGTCGCCAATCATGGCCCAGTAAACGTCGAGCTGGAACACTACCAATGCAGGATCTGTGTTGTCCATATACAGCTGCTCGTACATTGTGCCGGGCTGGTTGCGGCGCATCATGTTGTCGATCATCTCGTCTGTCGGCTCGCGGTTGAAGCGTGTCTTGATCATGTTTGCTATCTCGTCGCGCTTTGCCTTTGTCTCTTCGGGAGTTGCAATCTTGTTGAACTCGTTGTTGTGGTTGTGGTAACCGAACTGTATGCCGGCATCCTTGCAAATCTGACCTGCCAGGTTGAAGCGTGCGCAAGCCTGCTTCACCTCGTCTACGGTTGCACACTGAGGCATGCTCGGGTCTACGATGTACTTGCAGCCCAACACCACGTGGTCTTCAACGGTCTTCTTCCACTGCTCTGTGAACTCAGCTTCCGGAGTCTTGTACTGCGAGGGAGTGCCGAGGTGAGCCGAGAGGATGTTCAGGCCATTGTCGTCGCACAGCTTCTTGTAGTCGGCGGGCAGGTAACCCTCGTCGCCGTCGCCGTAGCCGGCATGAATACGGCCGTTGTTATAGCCTGCAAGCTCCAGGTCGGTGTAGCCGAACGACTTCACCTTTGCCAGACCTGCGGGAACGTCTGCTGCCAATTCCTGACCCAGTGAGTAGGTCTGAAGGCCGAGGAACTCTTTCTTTGCGGGAGCTGCTGCGCCGTCCGCGCTACTGCCGTTGCTGCCACAAGATGTGAGCGACGGAAGGCTGATGCCGCCCAATGCCAGGGCAGATGCCTTAAGGAAACTTCTTCTTGAAATCATTTTAATGTGTATTTAGATGAATGTATTAGATAAAATTTCGCTTTAAACACTTATGAACGTCAAAAGTATGTGTGTCGCGCGAGATGTGCAAGCATTTGGCCTTTTATTTTTTTGGCCGCCGTCTGTATGTCGAAGAAATATGCCCGTTCGTCGAATTTATGCAGCCGCAAATGCCGCATATTGCCACTTTTGTGTCGGAAATGTCGCATCGCGACAATGACAGGGCGAACCTTTTTACATTTTTAAACTATAAGGATATGAAGAAGTTTTTGTTTTTACTGACATGCCTGACCGTCATGACGTTCGGTCTGGCAGGCAACGCAGCCGCACAGGACGTGCAGAAAAGCCCGTTCCTCGGCACATGGTCGATGGAGCTTGACACTCCGATGGGGCTGATGCCCATGGACGTGACGTTCAGCGTGAAGGACGGAAAGATTGAGGGCGTCTGCACCGGCGAAGGTACGCAGGACAACGTCGAGTTGTATGACGTAGTCTGGGACGGCAAGAAGCACATCGACTTCGGTATGTTCTCGCAGGGCTACGACGTGCCTTTCACCGTTGACCTTCAGGACGACGGCACGCTCAAGGGCACAGCCATGAACGGCATGCTGTCCGTCACGGGCAAGAAGAAAGAGACTGCCGGCACCGCACAGTGACGGCACGCAGACGGTTTTCCGGTCCGGACATTCCTGACAATCGGCAGGGATGTCCGGACCGTTTGTTTTGTACCTGCCGCGAGAGCAAGGCGTTCGGCTTTTTGCCGTAACTTTGCCGCCACATCAAGACACGGCGGACTATGGAACCAAACAACGAAGAATGTAGACCCGACCTGATGGCGGGCAAGAAGATACTCTACGTACACGGATTCGGATCATCCGGAGCATCGGGATCGGCACGCGGGCTGCGCATGCTGCTGCCCAAGGCGGAGCTTATCGCTCCCGACCTGCCGGTGCGCCCTGCCGAAGCCATGAGCCTGCTGCGCGGCATCTGCGACGACGGGAAGCCCGACCTGATAGTGGGCACGTCAATGGGGGGAATGTATGCCGAGATGCTCTACGGCATCGACCGCATCCTCATAAATCCGGCGTTCCGCATCGCGGAAACCATGGTCAGCCACAACATGATGGGCCGTCAGGAGTTCCACAACCCGCGCGAGGACGGACAGAAGGCCTTTCTTGTCAACAAGCAGCTCATTGCCGAGTTTCAGGAGACATCGGCACACTGCTTCGCCCACGCCGCAGACGGCGACGAGCAGCGGCGCGTCTACGGCCTGTTCGGCACGCACGACACACTGGTCGACACCATCGGGCTGTTCTCGGAGCACTATGCCAATGCCATTCGCTTTGACGGCGGACACTATCTCAACGACCACACGCTGGTACACGCGCTCATGCCCGTCATCCGGTGGGTTGACGACCGGCAGCAGGGACGCGAGCGTCCGGTGCTCTACATCAGCATCGACGACACCCTTGCCGACTGCCGCGACGGATGGCGGCGCGATGTCTCTCCCCACGGGGCGGCGGTGAAGGCGTTCCACACACTTGCCAAGACCTACGACGTTTATGTGCTCGCCGGTGCGCCATACAACGAGCCAAGTGTCTGGGCGGAGAAGGCGGCATGGACGGAGCAGTGGCTCGGCGTGCCTGCCTACGACCGCCTCATCCTGTCCACGCACAAGAACCTGAGCTACGGCGACTACCTCATCGATGCCCGCGGCGGCTGTGGAGCCGATGCCTTCATGGGCACCCTGATTCCTTTCGGCGAAGACCCCTACAAGACGTGGGACGACGTGCTCGAATTCTTCTCCCGCCTCGGGGGACAATGAGGCACACCGCCTGTCGCCGCAGCACCCACGCACGACACAGACCGGCACGCCATTCGCCTTAAGCGTCATATTTTCGCTTTGACGGACGAAGGCGGAGATTCGTCGTGCGGAAGCCCCATCTTTGCATCGACAAAAGGCGACAAATGCAAAAAACCAAGATGTTAGGAAACACATTCGAGAAACCCATTCCGGCGGGAATGGAAAAGTTGAACTTGATTTAAGTATTAACTGCAAGATGGTTGTACAAAACGCACACTTTAGACTTTTTATATCCAAGTTTTTAAGTTTATAGGTGTTAACAACGGATTTTTGCTACGGGCGGTCTCTGCGTGATGCAGCGGCCGTCTTTTTTTTATTCGGCAGAAAATCGGTGTTTCTGTGGACGTACAGCCACAAGTCTGTGGACGTACAGCCACAAATCTATGGACGTACAGCCACAGAACCTATGGACGTACAGCCACAGAACCTATGGACGTACAGCCACGGAACCTATGGACGTACAGCCACGGAACTGCGGTTTTGCGCCCTTGGTTTATCGGCCTGTCCTCCCTATCTTTGCAGCGCGGGAGGACAGACCCCGCACCCCTCTTATTTCAACCCGAATGAAGATGAAAAGACTTATCTACGCCGCAGTGCTGGCAGCCGGCCTCACATCGTGCGGCACAGGCGGCAACAACGAGGCCGAAGAGGCCAAGGCCGTGGTGACAGCCGACCGGCTGCGGGCGCACGCCGCCTACCTGAGCAGCGATGAGTGCGACGGACGCAAGCCGTTCTCGGCAGGAGCGGAACGCGCCGTGGAGTACCTGGAACAACAGATGAAGGAACTCGGACTGACACCCATAGGCACGGACGGCTCCTTCCGTCAGGACGTGCCGCTGGTGCTGTCGGCAGTGACCTGCGACGACATCATGCGCATCACCACGCCGCAGGGCGACATGAACCTGCGGTATCTCGAAGACTACACGGGATTCACGAAGCTCATTGAGCCTGAGGTCGGCATCGACAATGCCGAACTCGTGTTTGCCGGCTACGGCATCGTGGCACCCGAATACGGCAAGGACGACTATCGCGGCATCGAGAATCCCGGGAACAAAGTGGCGGTGGTGTTTGTCAACGACCCCGGGCTTGGCTCTGAGGGGACATACTTCACCGGCGACACCATGACCTACTACGGCCGCTGGATGTATAAGCTGGAGGAGGGAGCACGTCAGCGGCTGAAGGGCGTGCTGATTGTCCACGACGAGCGCGGCGCAGGCTATCCGTGGAGCGTGGTGACGGCGGGAGCACGGTCGAAGCTCTACATCGACGACAAGGACGACACGTCATACCGGTGTCCGCTCGAGGGATGGATCACCGAGGCACAGGCACGCGAGCTGCTCCGGCGCAACGGCTATGACTTCGACGACGTGAAGGAGCGGTCGAAGCGTCCCGACTTCAAGCCCTTCGCTCTGAACTCCACCGTCAGCACACGCCTGCACAACACCTTCACCTACAACACCAGCCCCAACGTCGTGGGCTACATACAGGGAAGCAAGGACAACGGAGAGAACATCGTCTGCATAGCCCACTGGGACCACCTGGGTCACGGCAAGCCGGTGGACGGAGACTCAATCATAAACGGAGCGACGGACAACGCCACGGCCATGGCGTGGCTGCTCGAGACGGCACACGCCTTCAAGTCGCTGGCGCGACAGCCGGAGCGCAGCATCGTGTTCCTCTGTCCGACCGGCGAGGAGACGGGATTTCAGGGCACGAAGTACTATGTGTCGCACCCCATATTCCCCGTGGACAAGACCGTGGCCGTGCTGAACCTCGACGTCATTCCGCTGTGGGGCGAGAACAACGACCTCACCATAACGGGCTACGGACAGTCGACGCTCGACGACATGATGGCACGCCTGGCGGAGAAATACGGCCGCTACGTCATGCCCGACCCCGATGCCTCCAACGGCATGTTCTACCGTTCGGACCATTTCGCCTTCGTGCAGCAGGGCGTGCCTGCCATGTTTGCCAAGGGATGGAACGACAACCGCAAGCATGGCCGCGAATGGTCGGCGGCAAAGATAAAGGACTACTGGGCAAACACCTACCACAAGCCCGCAGACGAGCTGCACCCCGACACCGACGACTACGGCGGACTGCTTCAGGAGTTCAGGATATATTTCGACCTGGCCTACGAGCTGACACACTCGGACATAGTCCCGCAGTGGAAGGAAGGCTCATCGTTCGGCAGACGCTGAAGCATCGAGGTCGCGACCCGTCATGGCGCAGACACACGAGTCGCTCCACACGTTCTCGGCGGTCTCTATCATGTCTATTATGGTGTAGATGGGGAGGATTATGCCCATTATGCCAACAGGTGCGCCGATGCCCGACATCAGGCTCAGCGTCATGAAGTAGCACCCCATGGGCACTCCCGCATTGCCGATGGCAGCCACGACACCGATCACGAGCCACAGCAGCATCGTCCCGAGATCCAACGTCCAACCGCCGTTCTGCATCAGGAAGAGCGATGTCACCAGTATGAAGGCTGCACAGCCGTTCATGTTGATGGTGGTGCAGATGGGCAGCACGAAACGCGACACCTCGCGCTTCACGCCGAGCCGCTCCTCGGCACACTGCATGGTGACGGGCAGTGTGGCTGCCGAACTCTTGGTGAACAACGCCATGACAACGGCCGGCATCATGCGCCCCAACACACGCACGGGATTCAGTCCGCGTGCCAGCAGGAACAAGGGCAGGACGACGAAGAACTGAAGGCAGTTGCCCCCCAAGACCACGAGCACATAGCGGCCGATGGAGTCCATGACCGTTCCGGCCGTGACCTGCGCACTGAGCTGTGCGGCGAACGCCACAATGCCGAGCGGCAGACTCCAAATGAGTCCGCGTATCAGCATGAACAGCAGCTCCTGAAGACCGTTAAGCCCCTTGACCACGATGTCCCTGCCCTCTGACGGCTTCATGCGCGACAGCGCAATGCCTACGGCGGCACTAATCAACAGGATGGACAGCACGTTGCCGTCGAGAAACGGGCGGACAAGATTGTTCGGGACGACGCCGAGCACATGGTCTGCATAGGTCATGCTCTCCAGGTTCTGCGGCACAGCCCCTGCCCCACTCTGCGTCAGCGTCTCGGGAAGATTGCCGGGAGCGATGAGCACGTAGAGGGTCAGCCCCACGGCGGCGGCACAGGTCGTGGTCAGCAGCGTGTAGACCACGGCACGGCGAAACATCCTGCCGGCATTGACACCGGTGCCAAGACCGGCCAGCGTGGTCGCCACTGCCAGCGCGATGGTGGGCACGGCAAGCAGCTGGAACAGCCGCGTATAGACGGTGGCGACGAAGTTCATGATTGTGTCGATGAAGCCAATGCCGAGAAGTCCCGTGACGGCTCCGACGGCGAGTGCCGCAATCCACAGCAGCATCTGTCTCTTCTGATTGTTCTTGTCCATGATTGTATTGACGGTATTTGTGTCCTGATGTGGACGCAAAGTTACGGATTATTGTCTGCCCGACAAGAAAAACGCTTGGTGTGACAGGCGGCTTTCCATGTCGGTACGTCCACAGATCCTATGAATGCCCATCGTTGGGTTCTATGGATGCCCGTTCTTAGGGTGAATGAATGCCCGTT
>CAVDAU010000134.1:0-6725 GCA_963607015.1 Streptococcaceae bacterium | reverse complement strand
TGATGACAATCCGGGCAGATTGTGATGACAATCCGGGCAGATTGTGATGACAATCCGGGCAGATTGTGATGACAATCCGGGCAGATTGTGATGACAATCCGGGCAGATTGTGATGACAATCCGGGCAGATTGTGATGACAATCCGGGCAGATTGTGATGACAATCGGGTCAAATTGTGATGACAATCCGGGCAGATTGTGATGACAATCGGAGCAGGTTGTGATGACAATCGGAATAAGCGATGTCGCAGGATATGTCGCCACACGGCTCTTTCATTTATCCATATCCTATGGCGTGTGTGCCTCTTCGAGGCACAAGTAGGGTGTGCGCCTCGCACCCCCCGGGCTGCGGTCG
This sequence comes from Streptococcaceae bacterium, assembly GCA_963607015.1. Classification (GTDB taxonomy): domain Bacteria; phylum Bacteroidota; class Bacteroidia; order Bacteroidales; family Bacteroidaceae; genus Bacteroides. The sequence continues at coordinate 6,371 of CAVDAU010000134.1, read as the reverse complement.
CTTCGCTCCCTTAGCCCGGGGTTATGCAAAATTGTGTCCCGTCGGGACACCACAGCGTGATGCCTACACAGTGCAGAATGGTCTACCGTTCAGAGTCAGGCTGCGCACGAGTGTGCCTCTTCGAGGCACCACAGCATGATGCCCACACCTATGGGATGTGTATATTGGGAGCGCACCGTGCACCAGCCTCGGAGAGGCTGATTTCATGCCTAACCCCGGACTGTAGGGGAGCGGAGCGACCCCTGTCCGGGGTCAGCGCAGACACCTATATCCGTGCCTCGAAGAGGCACACACGCCACAGGATATGAATATCGGTGTCGGGTGAGGAAGAGGCACATCAATCGTCAGGTGCCGAGACATTAGTCGTGTCGGTCGGAGACATTAATCGCGTCGGCCCGAGACATTAATGTCCCGGTCTTTGTTGTCTCCGGTGAGGCGGCGGTAGAGGTCGAAGAGGCGGGAGACGCAGTCGGCATCGGTGGTGGTGGCGGGTGTCATGGCGTAGGCAGCCATGACGGCACGGTCGTTCTGCCGGTGCGCCTCGAGCAGCCCGGGCGACATGGAGACGGGGTCGTAGAGGTTGGCAAGGGTGGAGTCGGGCTCGAGGGCGCGGGCATCGAGTATGGCCTGCGCCGTGCGGCTGATGGCTTCCTGCTGCTCGGGCGTTGCCGCGGGCCAGGGGAAGTTGTTGTAGACAATCTCCTTGCTGTAGCGGTAGTCACTCTTGAGCCTTCCGCACACTGCACGCATCCACGCCATGTGGACACTGCTCTCGAGTATGCCGAAGTGGTAGAGAGTGGCGGAGGGGATGATGTGGACTGAATCGGAGCAAAGCACATCCGGCGTAATGAACCCTATAGGCACGTATTTGCGCCTTTCGGAAGACACGCGCGGCACAAGCAGATATGTGGTCTCCGGCATATTCTCCACATGAAATCTTGTGGGCTTGTCGGCGAGCTTCACAGTCCCTGCGCTCGTGCTGGCAAGGCGGTAGTCGCGCACTTTCTTCACACGCTCATAGCACAGGGGCATGGACGTGATTTCCCTTGGCGTGCAGTCGCCGAGCCACAGGCAGTAGCGCGGCTTGCGGTGGATGAACTCCTGTGCGCCATACCACGGGCGGAAGTACGCTGCCGCCCCGGGTTCGCGCCTCACGAACTCCTCCATCTCTTCCTTGGTGAAGAGGTAGTTGCCGCCGTCGATGGGCTTGTTGCCTATGCCTATCGCCGGCACGTCGCAGAGCGGCTTGTTCCTGTTCTCAATCCACATGTCAGGCGCATCCACGAGATAGGCGTTAATGTTCGCAACTTCGCGAGGCTTTCCGTTGTCGAACAGGAGCTTGGGACGGTCGCTCGGTGCGCACGAGAAGCCCACGATGACGCAGTGGACGTGTGCCTTCAGGCTCGCCTCGCTGTCCCACCGGAACGTGCGGTGGGCAAAGTCTATGTGTATGCCGTCGGCAAAGAGCGGCTTCCACAGGTTGGCCACGCTCTCGCCCTGACACACGGAGTTGGTCGACACCAGTGCGCAGCGCGTGCCGCCGCTGCTGCGGACGAAGTCGGCGGCGAGCTTGTACCATGCGCAGACGTAGTCCATGTCGCCCACGTTCTTCCACCCGCGTCCGAAGACGCGGATCATGTCCTCCTTCTGCTCCGTCGCCATCAGCCGCGCACCGACAAACGGCGGGTTGCCGATGATGTAGCTCAGGCCCTCCTTGGGGCAGAGGGTCTGCCAGTCCATGTGGAGGGCATTGCCCTCGCGTATGTTGGCATAGGAGCGCAGGGGCAGGAAGTCGATGTCGTGGTGGATGATGCGTTCGGTCTCCGCCATCATCTGTGCCTCGCTGATCCACAGTGCCGTGGTTGCCACGGTGACGGCGAAGTCGTTCAGCTCGATGCCGTGGAACCGGTGTATGCTGACGCGTATGGGGTTTGTGAAGGCGTCGAGCGGCACGATGGAGTAGATGGCGCGTATGACATCGTTCTCGAGCCGCCGCAGGGAGAGGTAGGTCTCCGTGAGGAAGTTGCCCGATCCGCAGGCGGGGTCGAGGAAGGTGAGTGCGGCAATCCGCTCCTGGAAGTCCTGCAGGCGGCGCAGACGGCGGCGCACGACCTGCTCGCGGCAGATGTCGGCGAAGTCGGCGTGCAGCGCGTCGAGGAAGAGCGGGTCGATGACGCGGTGTATGTTCTCGATGGAGGTGTAGTGCATCCCTCCGGAGCGTCGTGTCTCGGGGTTCAGCGTCGACTCGAAGACGGCTCCGAAGATGGTGGGCGAGATCTGCGACCAGTCGAAGCCGAGGGAGGCATGGCGCAGCAGGAGGTCGCGCAGGGCGTCCGTGAACTGCGGTATGTCTGTCTCCTCGGCAAAGAGGCCTCCGTTGGTGTAGGGGAAGGCTGCCAGCTCGGGGCGCAGGTACTTGCTGCGCCTGTCTTCGGGCGTGTTGAGGGTCTCGAAGAGCTGGAGCAGGGCCATGCGCATGGACGGAGCGTCGAACTTCGCGAGGTAGTCGTGGAATTGGTCGTGGCGGCCGAAGATGCCGGCATCCTCGGCATAGAAGCAGAAGACGAGGCGCACGCAGAGGATGTTGAGCTGGCGCAGTGTCTGCGCACTGCTGTCGCCATAGCTCTCGAGCAGTGCGTCGTAGATGCGTCCCACGATTCCCCCCGCATCCATGGAGACCTTCTTCTCGCGTTCGAGGTGCTCGCTGCCTGTCTCCACGAGGAAGCGCAGGCGGTAAAGCTCGCGCCCGAGGTCGGCGAGGAAGATGCGCTGCGGATCGGTGTTGGGGTGCTCCATGTCGTAGACATCGAACTCGGCGAAGTTGCACACGACGATCCACCGAGGCTGCTGCGAGTAGGGCAATGCACCGGAATACCGCCGTGCCTGTTGGTAGGGCGTGAGCAGCGTGCCGTCGCTCTGGCGGATGGGCTGCCGCAGGTCCTTGCCGAGGGACTTCTGCTCGATCATGACGTGCGTGCGCGGTATCATCACGTCGATGAAGGAGGTGTGGTCGAGGCGTGCCTGCTGCTCGAAGCGCAGGAACTCGGAGGGGTTGGCAATGCCGAAGACACCGCTGATAAGCTCGGTCCAGAAGACCTGGCTGTCGCCCTTCTCGTAGCCGCGACCCTGCCACCGCAGTGCAAACTGCCGTGCCGCCTCCTCCTGTTGTCTCTCGGTGGTCATATATATATATGTATATGTATCGGGGACGTGCGCGTCGGGGGCTATGCCTCGACCCAGGTGTCGTTGGTGAGCAGAAGCTCACTGAAGTTGTGATAGTTCTTCTTGCCGGAGACCTCGTCGATCTGTGCGTAGACGGCATCGTTGTAGGTCGGTGCGTCGACATCCCGAATCACGCCGAGGGCTACGGGGAAGTCGGGACCCTCCATGAGCGCGAGCTTCAGCTGCAGGGTGTTGTCCTCGCAGTGGGCATCGTGGACGAGTATGTCCTTCTCCGTTATGCCGTTCTCGCCTATCCTGACGACCTTCAGCCCGAAGCCCTCCTGCATCAGTCCGAACTCGTTGTCGGCACCGAAAAGCATGGGCTTGCCGTGCTCGAGGTAGATGGCGTTGCGTGCGCGGTCTTCCTTGCGTGCCACGTTGTCGTAGGCTCCGTTGTTGAAGATCATGCAGTTCTGAAGTATCTCGCAGACGGCGGCACCCTTGTGCTGCGCCGCAGCCTTGAGTATGCCGACGGTGCCTGCCATGTCGGCAGCGGCGGCGCGGGCAAAGAAGCGTCCGCGTGCCCCGAAGCACAGCTCGGCAGGATGGAAGGGGTCTTCCACCGTGCCGTAGGGCGACGACTTGCTGACGAAGCCGCGCGGCGAGGTGGGCGAATACTGTCCCTTGGTGAGTCCGTAGATGCGGTTGTTCAGCAGAATCATGTTGAGGTCTACGTTGCGGCGTATGGCGTGGATGAAGTGGTTGCCGCCGATGGCGAGGCCGTCGCCGTCGCCGGACACCTGCCACACGGTGAGGTTGGGGTTGGCAACCTTGGCTCCCGAGGCGATGGCGGCGGCGCGTCCGTGGATGGTCTGCATGGCGTAGGTATTCATATAGTATGGCAGGCGGCTGGAGCAGCCAATGCCCGAAATCACCGCGATGTCACTCGGTGCTATGCCCAGCTCGGACATGGCGCGGTGGAGGGAGGCGAGGAACGAGTGGTCGCCGCAGCCCGGGCACCAGCGGGGCTGGCCTTTCTTGAAGTCGTTTGATGTATATTCGCTCATATCGATGTGTGTCTTTTTTAGGGTTGACGTTTCTCTTGTGTGTTATTTCTCCAGTATCTCCGTGAAGGCCTCGACCAGGCGGCTGACGGTGAACGGCTGTCCCTTGACCTCATTGAACTGGTAGGGTGCGAAGCCGTCGACCTTCATGCGCAGGAAGCCGGCAAACTGTCCGAGGTTCTGCTCTGCCACGACCACCTTGGGGTAGCGGCGCAGCACGTCGGCGGTGTTTGCGGGCAGGGGGTTGATGAAGCTGAACTGTGCCAGTGCCACCTTGCGGCCGCTGTCGTTCAGTTCCTTCATGGCCGTGTAGAGGTGGCCGTAGGTGCTGCCGAAGCCCACGATGAGCAGGTCGGCATCGTCGGCACAGCCCTCGACCGTGACATCGGGCACGGGGATGCGCGCTATCTTTCCGGCACGCAGGCGCACCATCTTGTCGTGGTTGTCGGGAGCGGTGGAGATGGCTCCGGTGTCGCTGTCCTTCTCGAGTCCGCCGACGATGTGAGTGTAGCCCTCCTGTCCGGGGCGTGCCCAATAGCGCACGAGGGTGTCGGGGTTGCGGCGGTAGGGCGAGTAGTTGCCCTTCATGTCTGCCGTGGCATAGGGCGGCGTGATTTCGGGATAGTCGTTCAGGTCGGGCAGACGCCATGCCGAGGAGCCGTTGGCGATGAAGGCATCGGTGAGCAGGATGACGGGCGTCATGTGTTCCAGTGCCGTCTTTGCCGCCAGATAGGCCTTGTCGAAGCAGTCGGTGGGCGAGGTAGCTGCAATCACGGGCATGGGACTTTCGCCGCTGCGTCCGAAGAGTGCCGCCAGGAGGTCTGACTGCTCGGACTTGGTGGGCAGGCCGGTGGAGGGGCCGCCGCGCTGCACGTCGACAATCACGAGCGGCAGCTCCGTCATCACGGCGAGGTTCATGGCCTCGGACTTCAGGCAGATGCCGGGACCGGAGGTGGAGGTCACCGCCAGTGCACCGGCAAACGATGCACCGATGGCTGACGCGCAGCCGGAGATCTCGTCCTCGCACTGCATGGTGACGACACCCAGCGACTTGTGCTTTGCCAGCTCGTGGAGGATGTCGGTGGCTGGGGTGATGGGGTATGAACCGAGGAACAGGCGCAGGCCCGACTTCTCGGCAGCGGCCATGAGACCGTAGGCCGTGGCCTTGTTGCCGGTGATGTCCATGTAGCGGCCCGGCTGCGAGACCTTGCTCTCGATCCTGTATGTGTGTGACACCGAGGAGTGGGTGTTGTGGCCGTAGTCATAGCCGGCGTGAATCACCTTGATGTTGGCCTCGGCAATGGCGGGCTTCTTGGCGAACTTGTCGCGGACGAAGTTCTCGGCAAGCGTCAGGTCGCGGTTGAAGAGCCAGCAGACCAGTCCCACGGCGAACATGTTGCGGCACTTCTGCATCGATTTCCTGTCCATGCCGCTGTCGGCGAGGCACTCCTCGACGAGCTTCGTGATGGGGGCGGCAATGACATCCTGCTTGATGCCAAGCTCCTCTATCGGGTCGTCGGTCTTGAACTCCGCCTTCCGGAGGTCGCCCTCTTGGAAAGCGTCGGTGTCGATGATGATGGCTGCCGTGGGCTTGGCATACTTCAGCTGCGTCTTCAGCGCGGCGGCGTTCATTGCCACGAGCACGTCGCACAGGTCACCCGGGGTGTAGACCTTGTCGGCACCCACATGAACCTGAAAGCCGGACACGCCGGTCAGCGAGCCTTGCGGGGCGCGGATGTCCGCAGGATAGTCGGGGAATGTGCTGATGTCGTTGCCGACGGTGGCAGAGATGGTCGAGAAGATGTTGCCGGCAAGCTGCATGCCGTCGCCGGAGTCGCCGGAGAAGCGCACGACGACGCTCTTCAGCTCCTTTACTTCTATAGGGTTATTCATGGTGATGTTTTGAATGTTTATTTATTGTCTTTTCAATTGCTCGCAAAGGTCGTTAAGTTCGGTGTAACCTCAAAATAAATTCGTTGCAATTAAGCCTGACGGCAGCGGGCGGCACCACGGCTCTTTCATTTATCCATATCCCGTGGCGTGAATATCGAAGTTGGGTGCTTGGTGCTGTAACGCATTGAAAATCAGCGTTCCATGGCTGTACGTCCACACGGCTATGGCTGTACGTCCACAGAGCTATGGCTG
>CAVDAU010000133.1:0-6789 GCA_963607015.1 Streptococcaceae bacterium | reverse complement strand
ATCCGATGATTGTCGCTAATATTGCAACGCAATAATCGGAAAAGCAATGATTACTGACGTGTATGCACTTACGGACAAGATGGTTCTCTCGAAGATTGGAGAATCCGTGAGACACCGGAGGCTCGACAAGAACATCAGCCAAAAGGGACTTGCCACCGCTGCCGGTGTGTCGACAAGCAGCGTTGCAGCATTGGAACGTGGGGAGAGTGTCTCCCTGAAGACGCTGATTCCCATCCTGAGATCCCTCGATTCGCTGCATCTGCTGTCAGGGTTCCTGAAAGAGCCGGAAATCAGCCCGATAGCATATGCCAAGATGTTGGAAAACCAGACATCCCGCAAGCGGGCTTCTGCAACGAAAAACAATGACGACAAACCTGCGGCGGAATGGTGAACTTGGCAAAAGTCTATATATGGGGATGTTATGCCGGAGCCGTATTATGGAACGAAGATGCGGGAGCGGCAACGTTCGAGTATGAGCCGTCGTTCTCGAGGAACGGTTGGGACTTGTCCCCGTTGGCGATGCCTGTCGGCGACGGCAGCCCCCACTCTTTCGGGGAACTGCCAAAGGAAACTTTCATGGGTCTGCCGGGGCTTCTGGCAGATGCCCTGCCTGATGCCTACGGAAAGGCACTGCTGGACAGATGGCTTGCGTCGTTGGGGCGCACCTTTGCCAACCCCGTTGAGAGACTGTGCTATCAGGGCAAACGCTCGATGGGAGCGTTGGAGTTCGTTCCTGCCAGTGACGGCTATCTGGAGCAGCCGTCATCGATTGAAATCAGTTCATTAGTTAAGGTGGCAGCAGAGGTCCTGTCGAGCAAGGCGGGACTGGAGGCCAATCTGAAAGAGGACACCAAAGAGGCTCTTGCCAACATCATCAAGGTCGGCACATCGGCCGGCGGACAACGAGCAAAGGCTGTCATTGCATATAACGACGAGACCGGTGAGGTCCACTCGGGACAGGTCGATGCTCCTGACGGCTTCTGCCACTGGCTCCTGAAGCTGGACGGCGTGACAAATGCCGCCTTGGGCGATCCGCAACATTACGGCAAGATTGAGTATGCCTACTACAAGATGGCACTTGGCGCGGGGATAGAGATGAGCGAATGCCGCCTACTCCACGAAAACGGACGGGCACACTTCATGACCAAACGCTTTGACCGCACAGGCGGAAACGGAAAGGTTCATATGCAGACGCTCTGCGGCCTGGCGCACTATGACTACCGCATGGCACGTGCATATTCCTACGAGCAAGCCTTTCAGGTGATGCGCCGCCTCCGTCTGCCATACGGACAGGCAGAGCAGATGTTCAGGCGGATGGTCTTCAACGTGGTTGCCCGCAATCAGGATGACCACACCAAAAACATCTCGTTCCTGATGGACAGGACGGGAACATGGAGGCTGTCGCCTGCCTATGACGTGTCGTGGGCATACAATCCAAGGGGCGAATGGACCTCACATCACCAAATGTCCGTCAACAACAAATGGGACAACATAACAAGGGCAGACCTGACGACAGTGGCGGAGTCCATGCACATCAGACGCGCAGACGAGATTGTCGATGAGGTCTGCGATGCCGTCTCCACGTGGCAGGAGGTCGCTAAGGAGTATGACATTCCGCGCGAAATCATCACGGCCATAGACGGCACACTGTTGTATGGCGACATGACCCGTTGACCGCGTGCGTCAGCCCCGCTCCTGAATGATGCCGGAGCGGTATGCCGTGAGGAGCTTCTTCAAGTCGTCTATCTGCACGGTCAGTTCGCGGCCTTTGTCGGTATCCTTCACCATCATGCGCTGCTGTGCGAACTCGACCAGGAAGGTGGTGGACTTGATGTCCTGCCCCTCCTTGATGGCATTCTCTCGGCTCTCGAACGGCTGGTGCTGCACCAGCTGGAGGCCATGCGAATGATAGACGAGAGTGTATCCGGCAATGCCCGTCTCCGGCTGGTAGGCTTTGGAGAAGCCGCCGTCGATGACGATGAGCTTGCCGTCGGCCTTGACGGGTTTCTCGCCCTTGATGGTCTTGACAGGCACATGGCCGTTGATGATGTGCGAATGGGCATCCGGCTCTACACCGAACTCACGCAGTATGCTGTCGCAGACAGAGACATCGTTTCGCAGGTCGTAGTAGTAGCCCTTGACTTCCTTGTGCGTGGCCTTGTCGGCAATGAAGTACCGCTCGAAGGTTGCCATCTTGCTCTTGTCGAACGACGGCGAGTCCGGTCCGCACCACAGATACCAGGCATAGTCGAGTGCCTTGCGCTTGTCGGGATTACGGGCATCCTCATAGTAGGCGGCACGCAGCAGCCGGTCGGCCTTGCGCAGCAGATGCTTGCCCCAGTACTCCTTCTCGCCGATGCGCACGTGCCGGAACGTGCCGTCGGCATTAAGCGGTATGGAGGCATGGTAGAGCAGGTTGCTGTTTGTGACGAGATACATGCTGCCGTTCGAGAACAGGCAGTGCATGTGCTTGCGCAGCTTGTCGCTGTTGCGGAACGACGCCTGTATCTTCTCCATCAGATCCTTTTCCTCATGCGTCAGGGCATAGGGGTCGGCAGGATCGACGGTGGGGAAATTGGTGTCGAGCAACTGATAGTCCTTGCCATCGAGACGGACGGTGCCCTTGGAGTAGTCTATGAGGTGGAGCAGCAGGCGGTCGTCCATGCGGTATTCGGGATGGCGGCGTATGATGGCGGCTTCGAGCTTGAACTGGATGACGGCTATGGCCTTGTGCATCTTGGTTATCAGGCTCAGGGTCTTGTCGTCGAGGCTGTCGCCGGCATCGCTCATCTTGGGCTTGAAGACAGTACACGGGTCATCGGCATAGACATCCATGGCGAAGGTGGCGAGGGGCAGCAGATTGATGCCGTAGCCGTCTTCGAGCGTGCCGATGTTGGCATAGCGCATTGCCACACGTATGACGTTGGCTATGCACGCCTCGTTGCCGGCGGCAGCTCCCATCCAGAGGATGTCGTGGTTGCCCCACTGTATGTCGAAGTTATGGTAGTCGCACAGCGTGTCCATGATGATGTGCGCACCCGAGCCACGGTCGTAGATGTCGCCAACGATGTGGAGCGAGTCGATGGTGAGCCGCTGTATGAGGTTGCACATGGCAATGATGAAGTCGTCGGCACGGCCGGTGGATATGATGGTGCTGACGATGACGTTGATGTATGCCTGCTTGTTGGGGTCGGCACCTGACTCGTGGAGCAACTCCTGAATGATATAGGAGAAATCCCGTGGCAACGCCTTGCGCACCTTGGAGCGTGTGTACTTGGACGACACGTTCTGGCAGACGCGCACCAGCTGGTTGAGGGTGATCTGATACCAGTCGTCGATGTCGCTCTCGCGCGCCTTGACCAGCTGTAGTTTCTCTTCGGGATAGTATATCAGTGTGCAGAGGTCTTTCTGCTCGCTGACACGCAGCGAGTGTTCGAATATCTCGCCGACCTTGCGCTTGATGGTGCCCGAAGCGTTCTTCAGCACATGCTGGAAGGCTTCGTACTCTCCGTGTACGTCGGACAGGAAGTGCTCGGTGCCCTTTGGCAGATTGAGTATGGCTTCGAGGTTTATGATCTCGGTGCTGGCGGCGGCTATCGACGGGAAGCTGCGCGACAAGAGCTGTAGGTAGCGGATGTCGTCCATGCAGTTCAGTTCTGTTGACGTTTCCATATAGATATGTCTTTTTTCTGTTATTGTTGTCAGTTGTCAAAAAAAATGCACAAAGCGGCCTGCGGTCAGGCAAGGAACAAGAGTATCAGGAGCTGTGCCACAACCACCCGCAGGAATACGCACAGCGGATAGACCGTGGTATATGCCACTGACGAGCGGTCGCCGGGGATGGTGTCGTTGGCATAGTTCAACGCCATCGGGTTTGCCATGCTGCCGCACAACATTCCGCACACCGTGCCGAAGTCTATCTTCATCACCCTGAAGGCTATGAAGCCCACGATGATGACGGGTATGACGGTCAGCAGAAACCCCGAGGCTATCCATACCAGTCCTTCGGGACGCACCACAGTCTCGAAGAAGTGTGCGCCTGAGTCCAGTCCCAGACAAGCCAGGTACGTGGACAGTCCGATGGCACGGAGCATCAGGTTGGCACTGCGCGTGGTGTAGGTCACCATGTGTATGCGCGGGCCGAAGGCACTGATGAGTATGCCCACGATGATGGGGCCTCCTGCCAGTCCCAACTTCAGCGGCGACGACATACCGGGTATGAACACCGGCACGGAGCCGAGCACCAGTCCGATGAACATACCGACAAACACCGCCACGAGGTTTGGCTCTTCGAGGTCGCGCACTGCATTGCCCACCACCTTCTCGACACGCTTCACTGCCTCACGGTCGCCGACAACACACAGCCTGTCGCCAAGCTGCAGGGTGAGATGCGCCGTAGCCAGCAATGGCATTCCACTGCGGTAGACACGGCTGACATTGACACCGTATTCGTTGCGGAAGTGGAGCGAGGCGAGGTTCCTGCCGTTCAGCCCGGGCTGTGTGACGACTATGCGCTGTGACACCAGCCGGCTGTCGATGCTGTTCCAGTCTATCTCCTTCTTGTTCCAGTCGGTGTCTTCCTGCATGCCGAGCAGAGCCGTGATCATAGGAATGTCTTTCTCGGAGGCAATGACCAGCACGCGGTCGTCTTCCTGCACCACAGTGCCTGATGTCGGAATACGCACGGAATGGTCTCTCCACAGACGCGATATGATGAACTTGGCCGATGTCAGTCCGCCAAGCTCCTTCACGGTCTTGCCGAATATGCCGGGGTTGGACACCTTAAATGCCGCAATATACGTATTTTTTTCATTATCCTCTTCCACGGGGTCGGTATCTTTCTTCCTGACCACAAGAACGCGCAGCAGAATGATGCAGAGAATGACACCGACAACGCCCAACGGATAGGTGACGGCACAGCCCAAGGCAGGACTGCTGGTGTCAAGGCCGAGTTGTTGAAGGGTCTGCTGTTCGGCAGCCAAGGCGGGGGTATTGGTAGTGGCTCCGCTGAGTATGCCAACCATGTCGGGTATGGACACGCCCATGATGAAGCTGAGGGCTACGGCCAGCAAGGAGCCGAGGATGATGACTGCGACGGCAAGCATATTGAGGCTGACACCGCCCTTGCGGAACGAACTGAAGAAGCCCGGACCGACCTGCAGACCGAGGGCATAGACAAAGACGACGAGGCCGAAGTCCTCGGCATAGACGAGCATCTGCGGGTCTATGGACAGTCCGAGATGTCCGGCAAGGATGCCGGTGAAGAACACGAAGGTGACACCAAGAGAGATTCCGAACAGGCGCAACCGGCCTAACATCAGTCCTACGGCACAGATAAGCGATATGACAATCACAGCCTGAATGGCCGTGTGTGAATTTATCAGTGTATATAGCCAGTCCATCGACACATCATGAAAACAAAAAAGCTAATCATCGTGTTACTGATAATTAGCTTCCGTAAGAATTATCTTTCTACCTTTCTCCGAGTAGTGGGACCGGGATTCGAACCCGGATTGCATGCGTGAGAGGCATGAGTCCTAACCATTAGACGATTCCACCATCTTCTCCTTTGTCGTACACTCTCAGGGGCTCGAACCCTGGACCCACTGATTAAGAGTCAGTTGCTCTACCAACTGAGCTAAGAGTGCAAAGCTACAAAGTTATGAAAAGGAAAAGTACACTCTCAGGGGTTCGAACCCTGGACCCACTGATTAAGAGTCAGTTGCTCTACCAACTGAGCTAAGAGTGCATCGCATCTCTTGTTGATTGCGGGTGCAAAGGTAGGGCAATTATTAAGACCACCAAAACTTTTGCGATGTTTTTTTTCACAAATCGAGCTATCACTGCCCAAATTCATACAGACCCGTAGGTTCAGACCGCTTCAAAGGCTCTACCGTGACATCACGTCCGATGACAATCCCAGCCTCTTCCAGGCTGCCTGCCACGGCAGATAATGCCGCATCGGGAGTGTTGTTCTCGCGGCTGAGATGGCAGAGCCAGATGTTTTGCAGCTTGTCGGTATAGTGTGAGGCCAGGAAATGCGCAGTGTCGTTGTTTGACAAATGTCCTGTGCGGCTCTTGATGCGTGCCTTGAGATGTGCCGGATAGGGACCGCAGTCGAGCATACGGTCGTCATAGTTGGCTTCGATGACGAGATGATTGGCACGCGCAATATAGCGTGCCGCCATATCCGTAATCTCACCGAGGTCGGTGAGGAAGCAGAATGTCCTGCCGCCGATGCCGATGCAGTAGCCCACGTTGTCGGTGCCGTCGTGCGGGACCTCAAAAGCCTCGATGGTGAAGTCGTGCAGCTGCATGGGGACATTCTTCTCGATGTAGCGGACGCAGGTCTGTAGCTTGATGCCGGTGCAGTAGCTGCTGTTTATGCCTTTGTGGGTCAACGGGGTTGCATATACGGGAATGAACAACCGCTCGCCCAGCACACTGAGCGACTTGATGTGGTCGGCATGGTCGTGGGTGACAAAGACTGCCGCAACAGACTCCATGGGGATGCCGGACATCTTCAGACGCTTCTTGATGGTTCGCACGCCTATGCCGGCATCGATGAGTATGCCGTATGATTCGCACCCAAGATAATAGCAGTTGCCACTGCTGCCGCTGGCCAAACTAAGAAATCTCACTTTCATCTTCAAGAAAAAGATACACCTTATTTATATATAGTACATATATGTCCAACAAAATGGCGGGAACCGAAAAAGCCCCCGCCATTCTATATGAAAGCCGCATTGATTAATAACGTAGATGAAACTCCTGTAGACATGATTTGAG
>CAVDAU010000132.1:0-6832 GCA_963607015.1 Streptococcaceae bacterium | reverse complement strand
AACGCTTCTGAACAGACTTGCATATCTGCGGCGAAAGTATATAGAGCGGGACATAGCCTATGGCGTGTGTACCTCTCGAGGGTGCGAGGCGCACCTTGTCAGTTCCTGACGATGTGGCGGCGGAAGTATGGCAGCGTGACTGCGACAAACATCAAGGCACCTACAGCGGCGGCAGCGGCGGCATGGCAGAAGATGGCTCCACTGTCCATGAGACGGAAGGCGACGGACATGCCGCCAAGCAGTCCGGCATTGACAGCCATGTAGCATGTGGCGTTGGCCGTGCTGCGCTGACAGTGGTGTGAGAGTTTGACAAACATGCGCGTCAGCGGCATGATGGCCGCCGAGAGCAGAGCCATGACCACGAACACGGCCTTGTTGCCGCCGACGGCAAGCGGAGCCAGCAGTCCGGCAACGGAGAAGAACACACCGACATTCACGAACAGCACCCATGCGCGCGGCAGGAAGAAACGATCCATGCTCACGAGGCAGACACCCACAGGTGCCCTGAACGCCACATAGACACGACCGACGAGCATGGCAGCCGCCAACAAGGCACCGGCGGCGATGTAGACACACGTCTCAAAGCCCCACAGGCGGAAGAAGCCCGTGCCGACACCAAGGCCGACGAGCAGCCCCACGCATGCCGACAGGGAATAGGCACGGTTGGCGACACTGCGGCGGCTCGACTCCGTGATGTCGATGCTCACCGTTATGCCGGATGCAGACGCAGTGGCATAGCACGCTCCGGCAGCAGCCATAAGCACGCGGAACAGCACGCTGCTGTCTGCCACAAGCATGGCGGCACAGCACACCGCCAACGCCACCGCCGAAAGCATGAACACATACTTGCGCTTGTAGGTGTCGCACAGCCACGCATTGAACAAGGCCGCAACGGCGCAGCCCACTGCAAAGGACGCGTATCCCCACCACGCCTCACCGACAGGAATGTCAAGACGAGCGGCCATGGCGAAAGGCAACAGCGGGACAAGCGTGTACAGGGCTGCATGAAGGAGCATATTGGCGGTACACATGCGCACGAAGTCATGTGTCATTAGTCTGTCGAAAGTCTGATTTCTCATTGCGAAAGTTATATACCTCTACTCTCTACTGCGGGCGTGCTTCCGGAACAGAGTAACGGCACGCCCTGTCGTTTTTCGGGCGGCAAAGGTAACAACTTTTCGGCTATGGCTGTACAATCTCGCGGATGAAGTAGCGGTGCACCGACGTGTCGCTGTCCAGCTCGGGATGGAAGGCAGTGACGAGAGCCGCCCCCTGGCGTGCGGCAACGATGTGTCCGTCGACGGTCGCCAGCACGTCCACGTCCCTGCCCGCTTCACTGATATACGGAGCGCGGATGAACGTCATCGGAACCGCCTGCCCCACGCCTTTCACCGGTGCCTCCGTGTGGAAGCTGCCAAGCTGTCGGCCGTAGGCATTGCGGCGCACGCAGATGTCCATGATGCCGAGCCTGCGACGTGCTTCCTCGCCCTCCACATGGCGTGCCAGCAGAATCAGTCCGGCACAGGTGCCGAAGACGGGCAGGCCTGCCAGCAGGTCGTTTCTTATAGGGTCAAACAGCTGCAGCCCGTCGAGCAGCTTCAGCATGACCGTGCTCTCGCCCCCAGGGATTATCAGCCCGTCCTTGGCTGCGTCCCAGTCGGAACGCTGCCTCACCTCGAAACACTCCACGCCCAGCTCACGGAGACGGCACTCGTGCTCCGCAAAGGCTCCTTGCAGAGCCAATACCGCTATCCTCATTCCTGTTACACCTTATTTATATATATATGCGTGCGCCGTGCGGCTCACTTGCCGCGTTCCGCCATCAGCAGCGAGATTTCCTGCTCGTTGATGCCCACCATCGCTTCGCCCAGGTCTTCAGACAGTTCCGCGAGCTTGCGTGGGTCGTTGAAGTTTGTCACGGCCTGAACGATGGCGGCGGCACGCTTGGCAGGATTGCCCGACTTGAATATGCCTGAACCGACGAACACGCCTTCAGCCCCGAGCAGCATCATCAGTGCAGCATCGGCAGGCGTCGCCACACCTCCTGCGGCGAAGTTCACCACCGGCAGCTTGCCGTGAGCGTGGACATAGCGCACAAGGTCAAGCGGTGCCTGCAGCTGCTTCGCAGCCTCGAAAAGCTCGTCGTCAGACATGGATGTCAGCCGGCGTATCTCGCTCTGCATCATCCTCATGTGGCGCACAGCCTGAACCACATCGCCCGTGCCCGGCTCGCCCTTGGTGCGTATCATCGTGGCTCCCTCGGCAATGCGGCGCAGAGCCTCTCCCAAATCTCTGGCTCCGCACACGAACGGGACGCGGAACTGCGTCTTGTCGATGTGGTACACATCGTCAGCAGGCGACAGAACCTCGCTCTCGTCGATGTAGTCGATGTCTATGGCCTGCAGTATCTGCGCTTCCGCGATATGGCCGATGCGGCACTTCGCCATCACCGGTATGCTGACGGCCTCCTGTATGCCGCGTATCATCTTGGGGTCGCTCATGCGCGACACGCCTCCGGCGGCGCGTATGTCTGCCGGTATGCGCTCGAGAGCCATCACCGCACACGCCCCCGCATCCTGCGCTATGCGAGCCTGTTCGGGAGTGGTCACGTCCATTATCACACCGCCCTTCAGCATCTGAGCCAGGTTGCGGTTGAGTGTCTGTCTGTCTTCTGTCATGATTGTCTTTATTTTATATTTCGTTTTTTGGATTAGGTTTTCCTGTACTTGCTCGGAGCGGTGCCCGTCATCTTCCTGAAGAAGGAGGTGAAGTGCGCCTGCTGCTTGAACCCCAGTTCGTATGCCACCTGCTGCACGGTGTGCCTGCCGTCGTCGAGCAGTGTCTTGGCCTGCGCCGTCAGGAACTCGTCTATCAGCATCTTGGGCGTCTTGCCTGCCGTGCGGCGTGTCACCTGCAGCAGATAACGGCTGCTGACGTTCAGATGCTCGGCATAGAAGCGCACGTCGCTGCTGGTGCGGTAGTGGGTTGCTATGAGATCCACGAACTGGTTATACAGATCGGCACCACGGCCTTTAAGGTGATTGGCGTAGGCAATCTGCTGGTTGATGTAGCTCTTGGCCTTCGCCACACTGTCTGCGATGCCGTTGCCGAGAGCCAGATATGTGGCTATCGCCGACGACAGCGTGCCGCCGATGCCGTGGAGTGCCGTGGACATCACGGGCGAGGAATAGAACACGGGACTGTCTGCCGCATCGGCGGTGAGCAGTATGTCGGTACTGGTGCCCGGGAAGAGACGGCTGCCCTGCAGCAGCACGGCCTTGCAGCCCATGTCCGTCAGTGTCCGTGCGGCAGAGGCAAGTTCCTCCTGCGTGTTGATGTCGCGCTCCAAGAGCAGCTGTGCGGTTTCACGGTCGAGCACCACCAGCGTGCAAAGCCCGAGAAGCCGCTGCCTGACACGCTGTGCCACGTCTGCCGTCATGAGCACATCGCCGGAGGCAGACACGGCAATGGGGTCGTAGACCACATACTGCGGGGCATAACGCCGCAAGGCAGCCTCAACGGCACCCGCCACGGCAGCACTCCGCACCATGCCCACCTTCACAGCCACAGGCTGCACATCGTCCATGATGGCCTCGATCTGCCCTGCCACAATATCGGCGGGCAGGTCGAAGAAGTCCTGTATGCCCAAGGTGTTCTGAACCGTGACCGACGTGATGGCAGACACGGCATAGCCTCCCAGGGCGACAATGGTCTTGATGTCTGCCTGTATGCCTGAGCCGCCTGTGCTGTCGGAGCCTGTCACGGTCAGAACCGGTATGTTCAGTCTGTTGTCCATCTTGCCGGTGAATGTGCGTTCTTTTTCGTGCGGCAAAGGAATAGCAAATCCCCGCAATAAAAAAGCGGAGTTCCTTTTTTGGCAAGCGAAACGCACGTTTACGTAAAAGAAAAGTTTCCTAACTTTGCGCAAGCATAGAAAGAAAAGACACACACAAAAGAGGGAAACGGAATGTACGACTTTGACACTATCATAGAACGCCGTGGCACCGGTGCGTTGAAGACAGACGCACTGAAGGAACGCTACGGACGCGACGACATCACAGGGCTGTGGGTGGCAGACATGGACTTTGCCACACCGCCGTTCATCACGGACGCGCTGAAGCGGCGCATGGAGCACCCCATCTTCGGCTATACCATCGAGCCTGACGACTATTGGCCAAGCGTCATGGACTGGATCAAGAGCCACCACGGATGGCAGGTGGAACGCGAGTGGCTGACGTACATACCGGGCATCGTGAAGGGCATAGGGTTAGTGGTCAACAGGTTTCTGAAGGAGGGCGAGAAGGTCATCATACAGCCGCCGGTCTACCACCCGTTCAGACTTGTGCCCGAGGACAACGGCCACGAGGTTGTCTATAACCCGCTGCATGAGAACACTGACGGCACATACTCCATGGACTTCGACAATCTCGAGCGCGTCTGCGACAGCAAGTGCCGTCTGCTGATACTCAGCAACCCGCACAATCCGGCAGGCATCGTCTGGGACGCGGAGACACTGCGCCGGCTGGCGCATTTCTGCCATACGCACGGACTGATCGTGATAAGCGACGAGATTCACTGCGACATGACCCTGTGGGGGCTGAAGCATACGCCCTTTGCGACCGTCAGTGAGGAGGCGGCACAGTGCAGCATCACGTTCGGCGCACCGAGCAAGACCTTCAACATGGCCGGCATCGTGAGCAGCTTCTGCATCGTGCCCGACAAGCAGATACGCGACAGGTTCTACGGTTGGCTGACTGCCAACGAACTGAACGACGCAGGGCTGTTCGCCCCGATAGCCACGACGGCGGCTTTCCGTCATGGCGAGCAGTGGCGGCAGGAGATGCTGCACTACATCGAGGGCAACGTGCTGTTCACCGAAGACTATCTGAAGAACAACATCCCGCAGATAAAGGCTCTGCGACCGCAGGCGTCGTTCCTCGTCTGGTTGGACTGCCGCAGCTTAGGGTTGGACCACGACGGTCTGAACGACCTGTTCGTAAACCGTGCACGGCTGGCTCTGAACGACGGCGAGATGTTCGGCAAGGAGGGACGCGGCTTCATGCGGCTGAACGTGGCTTCGCCACGCAGCATACTCAAGGAGGCTCTCGACAGGCTGAAGGTTGCCGTGGACACAATGAAGTGAGAGGAACACACACATATACATATATATATAAGGAGAAGAATCATGACTGTAGGATTGTTTGTGCCATGCTATGTGGATGCGCTGTATCCCGAAGTTGGCGTGGCGACCTATAAGCTGCTGAAACATCTCGGACTTGATGTCCACTATCCCGAGAAGCAGACCTGTTGCGGACAGCCAATGGCAAATGCCGGGTTCGAACGCATGGCGATGCCATTGGCACGAAGCTTCGACGAGATGTTCAGCCCGTTCGACTATGTTGTGGCACCGTCGGCATCGTGTGCCGCCTACGTCAAGCTGTATCACCCCACCCTGCTGCCCGAAGGACACAAGTGCGAGGCTGCCGGCAAGACCATGGACATCGTTGAGTTCCTTCACGACGTGATGAACGTCAGGGAACTGCCGTCGGAGTTTCCGCACGTCGTCAGCGTCCACAACTCGTGCCACGGCGTGCGCGAGCTGCACTTGGCATCGCCCTCGGAGCAGAACGTGCCGCGTTTCAACAAGGTCATAGACCTGCTCAAGCTGGTCAAGGGCATAACGGTGAAAGAGCCGGAACGGCGCGACGAGTGCTGCGGCTTCGGAGGCATGTTCTCGATAGAAGAGCCGGATGTCAGCACGCGCATGGGACAGGACAAGCTGGAACGCCACATGGCGACCGGTGCGGAATACATCACCGGACCGGACAGCTCCTGCCTGATGCACCTGCAGGGCATAGCCAAGAAACAGCACAAGGACATAAAGTTCATCCATGTAGCACAAATTCTCGCAGCAGGACTATGAGCACATTACATTCAAAGGCCGCACGCGCCTTCACGGCCAACAGAGAGAAGACGACATGGCACGACCGGACATTCTGGTCGGTCAGGGAGAAGCGCGACACCATGGCTCACGGACTTCCGGAATGGGAGGAGCTGCGGCAGTGTGCCAGTGACATAAAGCAGCACACCATTACCCATCTTGCCGACTACCTCGATCGGTTCAGCAGCCGCCTCGAAGAGAACGGTGTCACGGTACACTGGGCAAAGGATGCGCAGGAGTTTAACGAGACCGTGCTCGGCATACTTAGCAGCCACGGCGTGAAGAAGATGGTGAAGAGCAAGTCCATGCTGACGGAAGAGTGCGAGATGAACCCCTACCTTGAACAGCACGGCATAGATGTGGTGGAGACGGACTTGGGCGAGCGCATCCTCCAGCTGCTGCACCAGAAGCCAAGCCACATAGTGATGCCCGCCATACACCTGACACGTCAGGAAGTGGGCCGCATGTTCGAGGAGAAGGGCATAAGCAAGGAGAAGGGCAACTATGACCCGACATACCTGACCGCATGTGCACGCGCACACCTGCGCAACGAGTTCATCGAGGCAGGTGCAGGCATGACCGGCTGCAACTTCGGCGTTGCCGCCACGGGCGACGTGGTGGTGTGTACCAACGAGGGGAACGCCGACATGAGCACCAGCCTGCCGAAGCTGCACATCGTGGCGATGGGCATAGAGAAGATTGTGCCCGACTATGACTGTCTGGCCGTGTTCCAGCGGCTGCTGTGCCGTTCGGCAACGGGTCAGCCCACGACATCATACACATCCCACTTCCGCAAGGCACGCCCGGGCGGAGAGATGCACGTCGTCTTAGTGGACAACGGGCGCAGCGACATCCTTGCCAGTCAGGGTCATTGGAAATCACTGAAGTGCA
>CAVDAU010000131.1:0-6860 GCA_963607015.1 Streptococcaceae bacterium | reverse complement strand
GTCCAACGCGCGTTGGACTCGAGTCCACAGTGCATTGGACTGGAGTCCACAGCGCAATGGACTCGAGTCCACAGCGCGGTGGACTCGAGTCCGGCCGACTTTGGAGCATTGCCGGACTGCGGAGGGGGAACAATCGGGCAGGAGGTGGATGCCGCTCATGAAAGGGACTTACGCCCGTCAAGACGATGCCCACACATACGCAAAGGAGGCGTGCCGCACGCGGCACGCCTCCTCTTAATGTTTGGCTTAAAGCAAGCCCGAGGTCTCTCTTACTTGCTCTGGTTCTCGGGACGCAGCTGACGTACTGTCTCCGCCGTGCGCCACATCTCGCTGTCGTGCATAGCCTTCAGCTCGCCGTTCAGCTTCTCGCGATAGTCCGTCTTGGAGTTGCTGTCGATGGAGATCTGTGCCTCATTGCCGCTCTTCACGCTCTCATAGAGCTGCTCAACGACGGGCTTGATGGCATCGTGGAAACGCGGTGCCCAGTCCAGTGCGCCGCGCTGCGCCGTGGTGGAGCAGTTGGCATACATCCAGTCCATTCCCTTCTCGGCGAACAGCGGCATCAGTGACTGCGTAAGCTCCTCTACCGTCTCGTTGAATGCCTCCGAAGGAGTGTGTCCGTGCTCGCGCAGGGTCTCATACTGTGCCGACAGCAGTCCCTGGATGGCTCCCATCAGAGATCCGCGCTCGCCGGTCAGGTCGGACACGGCCTCGCGCTGGAATGTGGTCTCGAACAGATAGCCGGAACCGATGCCTATGCCGAGAGCCAGCGTGCGGTCGAGAGCCTTGCCCGTGGCATCCTGATATACGGCGTAGGAGGAGTTGATGCCGCGGCCTTCGAGGAACATGGAGCGCAGCGACGTGCCCGAGCCTTTGGGCGCAACCATTATGACATCGACATCCTTCGGGGGCACGCATCCCGTGCGGTCGCTCCAGGTGATAGCAAATCCGTGGGAGAAGTACAGGGCGTTGCCGGGCTTGAGACACTTCTCGATTGTCGGCCAAACGCTCATGACAGCTGCGTCGGACAGCAGGCACATGACGATGGTTCCCTTCTCTGCCGCCTCCTCGATGGAGAACAGGGTCTTGCCGGGCACCCATCCGTCGGCCACTGCCTTGTCGTATGTCTTGCCCTGACGCTGACCAACGATCACGTTGAACCCATTGTCGCGCAGGTTCTGCGACTGTCCGGGACCCTGGACACCGTAGCCCAGGACTGCGATTGTCTCATCCTTCAGAATCTCACGAGCTTTCTCCAATGGGAACTCTTCGCGTGTCATCACTTCCTCAATGACACCTCCAAAATTCATTTTTGCCATTTCTTACAGTTTTTTGTGTGGCACCAAGACGTGCCACGTGGTTTAACTAAAAAATATGTTTATTCTCTTTTTCTGTCTTGCATGATCATCCTTGAGCGGGCGACGGCCTCCGCGCCGTTCTTGCGCATCTCGACGTTGAAGCAGTCGTCGCCGTCCCTGTCGACGAAGAAATGCAGGCTGTCGCCGTCGAACGTCTCCGCCACATAGGCAATCTCGAACCGCCGCACGGACTTCTCCCTGTACAGGCTCACGGGGAAGAGGTCGAGCACGTGCTCGATGTAGCGTATGCTGTTGACGTGGCCGTTGATGTCTATGTCGCTGTACTTCACGTCAACGACCGCCGCAGGCTCGGTGCTCTCCACCTTTATCCTCGACGGCTTGTCGATGGGGCACGGCTTGTCACACAGATAGTCGGTGATGTTGCTGCCGTGTATCGCCGTCAGGTCGGCAGGCTTGCGCGTGTTGGCATTTATCATGGCCCACACCGACTTGCCGTAAGCGATGGTCTGTCCGTCCTTGTCGAGCACGGCGAAGTTGCGGTCGGTGAACAGATGGTAGACGCTTTCCACCCATGTCTGTATGGAGAACGGCTCGTACTGCACGGGCAGGTCATACAGCTCAATGGCCAGGCGCGACAACACCCACGTGTAGTTCTCGCTGTTCAGCCGCTTCATGCCGAAGCCGCGGTCGGCGGCATGGAAGCCGGCGGCGTTCAGCATCTGGTTGCCGAGTACGCCGAGCGTGAGGTGTCCCGTGAAGTCCACGTGGAACGGCTCTGCAACAAACCGGTATGTCCCGATCTTCTCTTCCGTCATTGCGGTCTCACTCCTTGTTGTCCTCCGTCTGCCTTGCGGTGTCGCGCTTTGCCTCGCGCTCCGCCAGGTAGTCGTTCACGCGCTCCTTGTAGTCCGTCGTTATGGCTATCCTGCCCGAACGCACGAACTGCAGCACGCACTTCAGGGCTGCCAGCTCCTGGTTCAGGCTTGTTATCTCGTCGCTCATGCCGTCCTTCTCGACGATGGAGTACACGGAGTTCACCTCGACGACGCGTGCCGAATAGCGGCGTATCACCTTCGAGATTTCCTTGTTCTTCTCCAGCACGGGTGTCGACACCTTGTAGAGTGCCACCTCGTGCTGATAGATCTCGTCGTCCGTGAAGTAACGCGCATGGATAACGTCTATCTTCTTCTCGATCTGCTTCGTCACGCGCTCTATCGTGTCAGGCTCCGACCATGCCGTTATGGTGTACTTGTGCACGCCCTTTATCGACGAGGCCGACACATTGAGGCTCTCGATGTTTATCTGCCTGCGTGTGAAGACCGCCGTCACCTGGTTCAGCACACCTGCCACGTTCTCCGAATGTACTATTATCGTGTACAGTTTCTTTCCCGAATTTGCTGTCATTCTCTCTATGTATGTTCCTTGTTGTCTGTGCGTTTCCTAATTCTCTGTCTCAAGCATGATGTCGCTTATCGAGCTGCCCGGAGGCGTCATCGGCAGAATGTTCTCTTCCTCTATGACACAGGCCTCGAGCAGGAACGGCCCGTCGGTGGAAAGCATGGTGTCCACTGCTCCTGCCAGTTCCTCGCGCTTCCTCACCCTCGCGGCCTTGATGCCATAGGCTTCGGCAATCTTCATGTAATCGGGGTTCATCATGTGCGTGAACGAGTAGCGGCGGTTGTAGAACATCTCCTGCCACTGGCGCACGTTGCCGAGGAAGTTGTTGTTGAGCAGCACGATCTTGACCGGCGACTTCTGTTCCATGATTGTGCCAAGCTCCTCTATCGTCATCTGCAAGCCGCCGTCGCCGACGAAAAGGCATACCGTCCTGTCCGGCGCACCGAATGTCGCTCCTATGGCAGCCGGCAGTCCGAAGCCCATGGTTCCCAGTCCGCCGGATGTCACCATGCTGCGGCGTTTCTTCAGGTGGAAGTAGCGTGCCGATGTCAGTTGGTTCTGCCCCACGTCCGTCACGAGCACTGCCTCGTGCTTCGTCGCTTCGGCAACGGCATTCACGACCTCGCCGTAGCTCATGGCCTCCGATGCGGGGTTCAGCTCGCCTTTTATGACCTTGTCGTACTCCAGCGTCTCGTATGTCTTGAAGCTGTCGGCCCAGCGTGTGTGCTTGACGGGCTTCAGCAGCTTCGTCACCTCTGCCAGCGTCTTCTTGCAGTCGCCAAGGACGGCAAGGTCGGCCTTGACGTTCTTGTTTATCTCCGCAGGGTCGATGTCGAAGTGTATCACCTTTGCCTGCTTTGCATAGTTCGGCACATAACCCGTGACGCGGTCGCTGAAGCGCATGCCCACGGCAATCAGCACATCACACTTGTTCGTGTTGACGTTAGGGCCTATGTTGCCGTGCATGCCCAGCATGCCTTTGTTGAGCGGATGATTGTAGGGCATCACCGACAGACCCAGCATCGTCTCGCCGAAGGGCAGATCTGCCTTCTCCACAAAGGCCTTCAGCTCGTCCTGTGCATTGCCCAACTCCACGCCCTGCCCCACGAGCACAAACGGACGCTTAGCCTCGTTTATCATCTCGGCGGCAGCTTTCACTGCGTCCTTGTCGACCTCGGGAACAGGTCTGTAACTGCGTATGTAGTCAATCTTTATCGGTTCGTACTCCGTCAGTTCGTCCTGCACATTCTTCGGGAAGTCCAGCACCACAGGCCCCGGTCGTCCGCTCTTGGCTATGTAGAACGCGCGTGCTATGGCACTTGCCACGTCGTCGGCACGTCGTATCTGGTAGCTCCACTTCGACACGGGCTGTGTCAGTCCCACCCAGTCAACTTCCTGAAAGGCATCGGTGCCGAGGGCAGACATTCCCACCTGTCCGGCGATGACCACTATCGGAGTGCTGTCGAGCATGGCATCGGCAATGCCCGTCAGTGTGTTCGTGGCTCCGGGACCGCTCGTCACAAGACACACGCCCACCTCGCCCGACACGCGGGCAAAGCCCTGTGCGGCATGGACGGCTCCCTGTTCGTGGCGCACCAGCACATGCTTTATCTTGTCCAGATGGTCGTACAGAGTGTCATACACGGGCATGATGCCGCCCCCGGGGTAGCCGAATATCGTCTTCACGCCATGAGCCTCGAGCGAGCGGATGAACGCTTCAGAACCTTTTATCTTTTCTTTTGCCATATCTGTCTCTTCTTATTTGTTCTTAGATCAATCTGACTGCGCCCTTGTCCGCCGAGCTGACCATAGATGCATACGCCCTCAGGCTCTTGGGCACTTCGCGCTGTCTTGTCACCGGCTGCTGCTGACGCTGTGCCAGCTCCTCATCGCTCAGCTTCACGTTGATGGAGCGCGACGGTATGTCGATTTCAATGATGTCGCCGTCCTTGATCTTGCCGATGTTGCCTCCGGCAGCTGCCTCCGGCGATATGTGGCCTATGCTCAAGCCCGACGTGCCGCCGCTGAAACGTCCGTCGGTTATCAGTGCACAGGCTTTGCCGAGGTGACGCGACTTGATGTACGATGTCGGGTACAGCATCTCCTGCATCCCCGGGCCGCCCTTGGGACCTTCGTTGGTGATGACGACCACGTCGCCTGCCACCACGCGTTTCTCGTCGAGGATGCCCTCACAGGCAGCCTCCTGCGAGTCGAACACCTTTGCCGGTCCGCAGAAGTGGAACAGGCTCTCGTCCACTCCGGCGGTCTTTATCACACAGCCGTCCTGTGCGATGTTGCCCTTGAGCACAGCCAGTCCGCCATCCTTGGTGTAGGCATGCTGTAGGTCGCGGATGCACCCTTCGGCACGGTCGGTGTCGAACTCCTTATAATATGTCTCCTGCGAGCCAAGTTCGTTACTGAAGCGGTCGGCCGGCGCGCTGAGGTAGATGCGCCGAGCCTCATCAGACACGCGGTCTGTCTCCACGGTGTATTTCTCAATCTCCTCTGCCAGCGTCATGCCGTCGACACGCTTCAACGACGTGTCCACAAGACCGCCCTTGGCCAGCTGCTGCATTATGGCAACGATGCCTCCGGCACGCCCCACGTCCTGCACATGATATTTGTTGGTGTTCGGTGCCACCTTGCACAGGCAGGGCACCTTGCGGCTCAGGTCGTCGATGTCGTCCATCCTGAAGTCCACCCCACCCTCGTGCGCCACAGCCAGCAGGTGCAGCACGGTGTTCGTGGAGCCGCCCATGGCGATGTCGAGCGACATGGCATTCAGGAACGCCTGCCGCGTGGCGATGCTGCGTGGCAGCACACTATCGTCGCCGTCCTCGTAGTACTTGTATGCATTCTTCACCACCAGCCGTGCAGCCTCCTGCATCAGCCGTTTGCGGTTGGCGTGTGTCGCAAGCACCGTTCCGTTGCCGGGCAGAGCCAAGCCGATGGCCTCGTTCAGGCAGTTCATCGAGTTGGCAGTGAACATGCCCGAGCAACACCCGCATCCGGGGCATCCCGTCTGTTCCAGCTCCGCCAGGTCCGCGTCGGAGAATGACTTGTCCGCACCTTTCACCATCAGGTCAATCAGATCCACCTGACTGCCCTTGTAGTGTCCTGCCTCCATAGGCCCGCCCGACACGAACACGGTCGGTATGTTCAGCCTCATGGCAGCCATCAGCATCCCGGGCGTAATCTTGTCACAGTTGCTGATGCACACCAGGGCATCGGCCTTGTGGGCATTGACCATGTACTCTACAGAGTCGGCGATGATGTCGCGCGAGGGCAACGAATACAACATTCCGTCATGCCCCATTGCGATGCCGTCGTCAATGGCTATGGTGTTGAACTCGGCCGCAAAGCAGCCCAGTTTCTCTATCTCCTGCTTCACTATCTGTCCGGCCTCATGCAGGTGCACGTGTCCCGGAACAAACTGTGTGAACGAATTGGCGATGGCAATGATGGGCTTGCCCATCTGCTCGCGCTTCATGCCGTTGGCCACCCATAAGGCTCTGGCACCCGCCATGCGGCGACCCCGGGTGCTGAACGAACTGCGTAACTGATGTTTCATCTTTTGTCTTTTATCTTTACCATACCAAAAGAGCCTTTCCGCACATGTCGTGAAGAAAGGCTCAATCTTTTATTTTCTTGTCGCTGCAATGAGACGTCATGCCAAACAGCCCTCTTCACGCTACGGGTGTTGTGACCACCACGACGTGAATAATATGTAGCACTGACAGCTGAATGGATGATGCGTTATGTAGCATACTCTCTTGTCTCTTGTTCCTATTTTTCTGCAAAGGTAAGTGGTTTTGCAATATATCCAAAACAATGCGGAATAAAATATTCACGGCGAAAACTTATCAATCGTAAGAAAAGGGCACGGTTTTCTGTCATATCCGCCGTCTTGCCGCGTGGTCGCTATCATCTTGGAACAAAATGCGGCCATCGGCGAGGCCGCCGTTGCGACATTTCCAACGATGCCCGTCGAAGCCCTTGCTACGATGCCAAGGCTTGAAGCGCACCATCAGGAACACACGACGACACGGCTCTTTCATTTATCCATATCCCGTGGCGTGAATATCGGTGTTGGGCGTTGGGCGTTGTAACGCATTGAAAATCAGTGTTTCCATGGCTGTACGT
>CAVDAU010000130.1:0-6869 GCA_963607015.1 Streptococcaceae bacterium | reverse complement strand
GATGATGTCCACTCATGCTGTGGTGCCTCGAAGAGGCACATTTTTGCCTAACCCCAGCCTAAGGGAGCGGAGCGACCGCAGCCTGGGGCTGCGCAGACACCATATATATATGTGCCTCGGAGAGGTACACACGCCACAGGATATGGATAAATGAAAGAGCCGTGATGTAGAGGCCTATGTCCTCACTACGGGATTAAAACAGAGCAAGTCCTGAAACATGAAACACAAGGTTGCCATTTTATCTGCTGACGACCATCCGCAGTTCTTGGGTGGGGTGAAACGTGTGTGCTCGATGCTGGGAGAGTGCTGGATGGAGGAACACGGAATGGAGGTGGAGTTCCTCACATTCACGACCTCGGAGCTGCGCAAGCCCATGATAGGGAACATCCCGCAGTGCTTCTTCCCCGACGGATCACGCCATGATGCTCCTGCGAACCGTGATTTCCTGGTGAGGAAAATCAACGGCGAGGGCTTCACCATACTGCTGAACCCTCATGTGGAGGAACCGGCGGTGAACGCCCTGGTGGCTATGGTGCGTCCCCGCCTGAAGGCACGGGTGGTGAGTGCGCTCCACTTCTCGCCCACACACAACCATGATGTCGTCAGGGAGTCGTTCTTCGTCAGGTATGCCCTCGGCAGCAATCCGCTGTCATGGGTCAGGCAGTGTCTGTTGTGGGGCAAATACCGTCTCTACGGTCTGAAGGCAGTGGGTAAAGCCGAGATGGACAGGCATCTGCAGGTTCTGGAGAACAGCGATTGCTTCGTGTTGCTCTCGGAACGTTTCAAGGAGAGCTTCCCTCCCGCCGTGCGAAGCCGCCTTCGCAGCATCAACAACCCGTCGCCCTGCGTGCCGGCAGACGATGCAGCCCCTTCGGCGGAGACGGACGGGAAGCGTAACGAGGTGGTGTGGTGCGGACGCTTGGACATAACAGGCGCGAAGCGTTTTGACAGGATGCTGAGGGTCTGGAAGCGCGTCAACCGCATGCGTCCGGACTGGATGCTCAGGGTGCCGGGCAGTGGAGACACGGAGCACATCAGGTCTTTGGTGGCACGACATGGGATAAGGAATGTGAGCATCGAGGGGTTCTGCGACCCGTGGAAGTTCTACGGGCGGGCCAAGATACTGTGCTGCACCAGCACCGTAGAGGGCTGGGGCATGGTGCTTGTTGAGGCCATGAGCCGAGGCTGCGTGCCGATGGCGTTCGACAGCTATGCCGGCGTGCGCGACATCATAGACGACGGCGTGACCGGTGTGCTCGTCAAGCCGTTCAGCATAGCCGGCTATGCGAGGCAGCTTGTGGAGCTGATGGACGACGAAGAACGCCGCTGCCGGATGGCGGCAAAGGGCAGGGAGAGCGTGGGGCGATATGCCGTCACGCTGATAGCTGCCAAGTGGATTGAACTGTTCGACTCAATTTGGTCTGCACGATGAAGGTGGTCTTTCTTTTCCCGCATCCGGCATCGGGACCCACAGGCGGATATAAGGTGGTGGGGGAGTATGCCAACCGGCTTGCCGGAGACGGACATGATGTCTGCCTTGTCTATTCAGGTTCGATCTACTGGAGCCGCAAGTCGCCGTGGCACAAGTTCACCTGCTGCGTGCGGTGGATGGAACGCCGGTTGAGGGGCTATTCCTGCCGGAGCTGGATGGATTTGGATTCCCGCGTGAGGGAATATTTCTCTTTCTCCCTCTGCCAACGCCACGTCCCTGACGGAGACATATATGTAGCCACCTCTCCATATACGGCATACTATCTCGACAAATACAGCCTGCCGTCCGCGCGGAAATACTATTTCATCCAGGGCTATGAGGACTGGGGGCCGGGGCTGAGAGCCATCCTGCACGACACATACCACTATCCCATGCAGAAGATGGTGGTGGCGGAATGGCTGCACAGACTGCTGAAGGAACAGCATGGCGAGGACAGCGTGGTGATAAGGAACGGCTTTGACTTCCGGAAGTTCCGTCTCACCGTGCCTGTCAAGGACAAGAGGCGGCAACGTGTCACCATGCTCTACCACGGGATGCCGCGCAAGGACAGTGCCATGGGACTGCGTGCGCTGCGCATCGTGAAGTCGCAATATCCCGAACTCAGTGCCGTGCTGTTCGGCGTGCCGCAACGTCCTGCCGGCCTTCCGGAGTGGATTGAATACCACAGGTTGCCGTCGGCAGAGGAACACAACAGCATCAACAACGAGGCAGCCATCTATATCGGCACAAGCCAGACAGAAGGATGGGGACTCACCGTCGGTGAGGCAATGATATGCGGACAGGCTGTCTGCTGCACCGACAATGACGGCTATCTGGAGATGGCAAAAGACGGTGTGACGGCCCTCGTGTCGCCTGTGGGCGATGCCGAGGCATTGGCACGGAACATCGGGAGGCTTCTTCAGGACGACGGACTGCGCTGCCGCATAGCGGAAGAAGGACACAGATACATCAGCCGCTTCACATGGGAGGACTCGTATGCCCTCTTCAAGAAAACACTGCGGATATAGGAGATGAAGCTCGCGACATTCGACATATTCGACACGGCTCTTGTGCGCCGGTGCGGCACTCCGCAGGCTGTGTGGAAAGATTTGGCAGGGAGACTCTTCGGTGAGGCACACGATTTGGCGGAGGCTTTCGTGGCCTGGCGCAGGCGTGCAAAGGGCGAAACACTGGCAGAGATATATGCCGGCATTGACAGCGGATTCACAGACCGGCTGAAGATGGATGCCGGGGATCTGATGCAGGCAGAACGGGAGGCAGAGCGCAGCATGCTGACAGCCAACCCGGCCGTGCGGACGCTGATAGAGGAGAAGCGCAGGGAGGGATGGCAGATTGCCTTCATGAGCGACATGTATCTTGACAGTGCCTTCCTGAAGCAGGTGCTCGTGGAGCAGGGCTGTGCCAAGGAGGAAGACAGAGTGTATGTGTCGTGCGAGCACCATGCACGCAAGGACACGGGGACACTATATGATGTCGTGCGCCGTGAGCTGCATCCTGCGGCGTGGGAACACTGTGGCGACAATCTGCGGAGCGATGTCAGGATGGCGAGGAGGAAAGGTGTCAGGGCGATTGCCGCCGATACCGGATGCAACGACACCGAAAAGGCAATTGCAGGGGTGTCTCCCTGTCTGGCCGCGCTGTCGAGGTTCTGCCGCATGGAACATCCCGAGGATGCCGCGGCTCATTTCGCTGCCGACCATGTCGTGCCTGCCTACTTGCCATACGCACTCTTTGTCCTGGACGAAGCACGGCGCATGGGAATAAAGAGGCTCTACTTCCTGTCGCGCGACAGCTACGTGCTGCTCAAGGCGGCAGAACGGCTCCTGCCGGCAGGAGACAGCATGGAGCTGCACTATCTGTTTGTCTCCCGCCGCTCACTGCTCCTACCTTATATATATGGTGAGGACGAGACGGCATATCTCGCAGCGTGCGACCACCACACCTTGATCCGCATAGACAGCGTGGACAAACGGCTGCGGCATCTCGGCACATCGCGTGAGGAGCTGAAGCGGGACTACGGCATCGACTTCCCCTACCGGAAGGTCAACAATATGCAGGAGCAAGCCGACTTCCTGCAAAAGATATTCCACAGTGCGTTCACGCCGCTGCTGCAGCGACGGGCAAGGGAACAGTACCTCTTGCTGACGGACTACTTCCGTCAGGAGGGCCTTTGCGACGGGGCATACTGCGCTGCCGTCGATGTGGGATGGCTCGGCACGTCGCGCCTGATGATGAACCGTCTGTTGCGCCGCAGCGGCAACCGTGAGGTGCATTTCTTCTACTATGGCGTGCGTGGCGACGCGCTCCCGCCGTCGGCGGGGCGGTACACAGCCTATTTTCAGGCCGACGAACTGACCACGGAGACCACGGTGCTGCTGGAGCACTACTATTCTGCCTCGCCATATCCTTCCACCGTCGGGTATCGCCGGAGAGACGACGGGATGGTGGAGCCGGTATTTGAGGGGCAGGGCGGATTTCGCCATACGTCGGTCAGCGAGGCCAATGAGGAGGCAATCACATTCTGTGCTGCCCGTCTGCCGGAGAATACCGGTGCGGCGGAGTTGCGCCTTTGGGCAAGGACATCGATGTCCTGTATTCTCAATCCAAGGATGCGTGTGGACATGACGCCACTCACCCTTGTCGGCGACTTCGACGACAACACCCCTCTCGTGAAGCGTCTTGGCATGGCGGCACTGTTTCGCTTCGCGGTGCTGGGCAAGCGGGTCACCGGCTTCGACCTTGGCAGCCTGCGCCTGACGTTGCCGCTGTGTCTGTTGCCGCAGGCAGTGCGGCTGCATCGGCAGACAGGACGACTGCGCAGCTATATCTACAGGAAAATGAGGGGCAACCGACTGTAACATCCTGAAACGATGACGACATCCAAACAAGACAAAGTAAGGGACATCGCGCTGGATGTAGCCAAAGGAATGTGTATCGTCCTGATGGTTGTGGCTCATTCGGGATGTCCCGAATGGCTGGGCAGATTCATATATATGTTCCACATGCCATGCTTCTTCTTCATAAGCGGCATCCTGCTGAGCGACCGTTATATAGATGACATCGGAAGTGGCATCCGCAAGAAGCTGAGAGGCTACTATCGTCCGTTCGTGAAATGGACTCTGATCTTTCTGCTACTGCACAATGTGTTTGCATACATACATATATACGGGACATACTACACATGGAGGGACATAGCCATAAAAATATTGCGGGCTTTCACCATGACGGGCAGTGAGCAGCTTTTGGGTGGCTACTGGTTCCTCATCTCACTCACCTGGGCATCCATCGGCAGTATTCTTGTCCTGAGCCTGCTGAAATCAAGGGCAAGGCTGACAAATATCTGTATGGGGGGGGTAGTTGCATTGGTGATTCTTGTCGCTTCTGTTGAATCCCTCATACCAATTTGGATTCCGTCGCAATTCGGACCACAGACAGTCTTGGCTTTGGCGTTTTTCATGAGTGGCTACATATACCGCAAGAGCGGGTGGAGCAGGAGTGAAGCCATTCCGTGGCTATGTGTCCCGTTGCTGTCGGTACCGGCAGGGACATCAGTGTTTTGCAGTTTGTCGATGTCGTCGGCACAATCTCTGTCGTGGTTGTATTATGTTGTGGCTTTGTCGGGAACAGTCGGTCTCATTCAGGTTGCAAGAAATCTGCAGTATGGTTGGATAGTCTGGCTGTTCAGCTATATCGGCGACAAGACACTGTATATTCTGACGTTTCATTTCCTGTCATTTAAGTCTGTCAGCTATGTATGGATAAAGGTGCATGGATCGCCGATATCCGACCTGTCCCGGTTTCCTGTCTTGAAGGAGGTCGGCAGTTGGATGTGGGTGCCGTACTCCATAGCCGGAGTGGCATTGCCGTTGCTGCTGTGGGAATTGTTCCACATGCCTGTCATGACCCGCAAAACACGTCTTCTCCCCTGCGCGGGGCGCATGGCGAGGACGATGGTGAAGAACCTTTTGAAACGATGACGATATGAAGATACCGGTAATTATACTCAACTACAACTCGTCAGGCGACTGCCGCAAGTGCATCGGAAGCCTGAAGCAACAGGAGGGGGTGGAGACCGAGGTCGTGGTGGTGGACAACTGTTCGCCGCGCGACGGCGAGCAGGAAGCCGTCGGCAGGCTATGCGCCGAGCAGGGCTGCACCCTCATCCAAGCCAAGGAGAACCGTGGCTACAACGCAGGAAACAACATCGGACTGCGATATGCAGCCTCCCGTGGCTACAGGTATGCGCTGATAGCCAACCCCGACATGGAGTTCCCGCAGCGGAACTATATAGAGACGCTTGTGGCGGCGATGGATGCCGATGACGGAATAGCCGTCTGCGGCAGTGACATCATAACGCCGGAGGGAGTGCATCAGAACCCCATGAAGAGGGACGGTGACTGGCGCAGCTCCTTCGGTTGGATTGCCGGACTGCTGCACCGCAACCGCAATGCCGACACCTATGACTTCATTGACAACTATACCGAGACCCACCGCTGCGCCAAGGTCAGCGGCTGCTGTCTGTTGGTGAGGATGAGTTTCGTGGAGCGCACAGGCTTCTTCGACGAGCAGGTGTTCCTCTACTGTGAGGAAGCAATACTGAGCCGTCAGGTGGAGCGTGAGGGACTGGAGATGCTCTATATTGCCGATGCACAGGCAGTGCACAGGCACGTCAAGAGCGAGAAAGGCGATCCCGCACGGCGGTTCAGGACATGGAAAGACTCCCGCTATCACTTCATAGACCGGTATAGCGGCGACGGTGCCTTCGGCCGCATGATGGCAAAGCTCTCCATGGCCTGCTATGTGTCGTTGATGACAACCATGTTCAGCGTGAGAAGAAGACTATGGAGAAGAAAAGGATAAGATATCACGAGACGGTTTTCTCTCACGTTGGGAAAAGCACATAAAGAATGAACAGAGTTTTATATTGGCTGAGTGAGTTGTTCTCACAACGCAACTATACGCTGCGCAACTTCACGGTGTTCTTGCTGGTGTTGTTTTGTATCCAGTACATCCCTGTTGAGGGACACGAAGTGAGTTGGGTCAAGGTGGCAGTGATGGCGGTCACGCCCTTCATCTACCTTAGATATATGGTGGTCAACAAGGCACTCTTCATCGCATCGGCATACTTCCTGTGGATTTTCATCACGGCATACGCCTTGCATCCGGAGACATTCCGTGCATCCACGGTGATTTACCATTTCATGTTCTTTGTCACCTTTGTGGCGTTCTATACGTTCGTGTGGAATTACCATGTGTTCACGCTGCCGTTCTTCATCAAGGTGCTGAGAGGCTTCATCTTCGTGCTGGTGGGTGTGCTGGTGGCACAGCAACTCTGCCTGCTTGCAGGATTTAAGGTGGTCCCGATACTCAATATGAC
>CAVDAU010000129.1:0-6951 GCA_963607015.1 Streptococcaceae bacterium | reverse complement strand
TGCACATTCTCGGCAGGTTCTCCCGCAGCAGAAGAGGGTACCCAAAAGCTATATGGAAGATGTGTGCCGTGCATGTGAGGTGGTGAGCCGTGGCGGTGTGATACTTTATCCGACAGATACCATTTGGGGCATCGGGTGTGATGCCACCAACGAGGAAGCCGTCCGCCGCGTGTATGAAATAAAGAGAAGGCAGGACAGCAAAGCCATGCTGGTGCTGACAGACAGTGCCGTGAAGCTGAACTACTACGTCAAGGATGTGCCGCGTGTCGCATGGGACTTGATTGAAGTGTCCGACAAACCGCTCACAATAATATATGACGGTGCCCGAAACCTGGCGCAGAGCCTGTTGGCAGAGGATGGCAGTGTGGGCATACGTGTCACGGATGAACCGTTCTCGCAGGAGTTGTGCCGCCGGTTCCGTAAGGCTATCGTGTCGACATCGGCAAATATCAGCGGTGAACCTTCACCGAAGAACTTCAGCGAAATAAGTGAGGAAATCCTTCAGGCAGTGGACTATGTCGTTACTGTGCGGCAGAAGGAGAAGGCTGCTGCCAAGCCGTCGAGCATCGTGAAGTTGGGTGCGGGCGGTGAGATAGAGATAATAAGGAAGTAAGAGAGAACGATGGAAGAACCTGTAGTCAGGAAGACACGGATAGAGCGGTTCATAATGTGGCGGCGCAGGAACATCAGCGACCGTCAGTTCGTGATGATGCTCAGCTTCGTTGTGGGCATCGGATGTGCCTTGGCTGCATACGTGCTGAAGCTGCTGATAGCATGGATACAGACGCTGCTGACGCAGAACTTCATCTCGTCGGGTGCCAACTACCTGTATCTGGTATATCCTGTGGTGGGCATATTGTTGGCCGGCTTGTTTGTGCGTTATGTGGTGAAGGACGACATCAGTCACGGCGTGACGAGGATTCTGTATGCCATATCGCAGCGCGACAGTCTCATAAAGCGTCACAATATGTGGTCGAGCATCATCGCCAGTTCCATAACCATCGGCTGTGGCGGATCGGTTGGAGCGGAGGCTCCTATTGTGCTGACCGGCTCGGCCATAGGGTCGAACTTGGGACGTATGTTCCGTATGTCGTCAGGCACGCTGATGTTGCTCGTCGGATGCGGTGCTGCCGGTGCCGTGGCGGGGATATTCAAGGCTCCCATAGCCGGTGTGGTCTTCACCATAGAGGTAATCATGCTCGACTTGACCATGAGTTCGTTGATGCCGTTGCTCATCACGTCCGTGACTGCTGCCACGGTGGCATATCTGACCACAGGACAACAGGCAATGTTCGAGTTTCACATCACGGAGGCGTTCGAACTTGAACGTATCCCGTATGTGATACTGTTAGGCATCTTCTGCGGACTGGTGTCGCTGTATTTCACACGTGCCATGAATGTCACGGAGAATGTCTTTGCGCGGCTTGGAACGCCGCTGAAGAAGTTCATCCTCGGCGGTGTGATCCTCAGTGTGCTGATATTTCTCTTCCCGACACTCTACGGTGAGGGATACGACACCATAGGGCTGTTGCTGAACGGACGCAGCAATGCCGACTGGGAGGCTGTGATGAACAACTCGCTGTTCTACGGGCATGCCAATCTGCTGTTGCTCTATTTGGGGCTGATTTTGCTCACTAAGGTATTCGCTTCGGCTGCCACCAACGGCGGTGGCGGATGCGGTGGCGTGTTCGCTCCTTCGCTGTTCCTCGGTTGCATCGCCGGTTTCATCTTCTCGCATCTTAGCAATGACATCTCGTTCACGACATACCTGCCGGAGAAGAACTTCTCTCTGATGGGCATGGCGGGAATAATGAGCGGCGTGATGCACGCGCCGCTGACGGGCGTGTTCCTCATTGCCGAACTGACCGGTGGCTATGACCTGTTCCTGCCGCTGCTGATTGTCTCCATCAGCTCATACCTCACCATCATCGTGTTCGAACCGCACAGCATCTACTCCATGCGTCTGGCGAAGAAAGGCGAGCTGCTGACACATCATAAGGACAAGGCCATACTGACGCTGATGAAGATGGAGAATGTGGTGGAGACAGACTTCAAGGAGGTGCACCCGGACATGGACCTGGGACGTATCATCGGCATCATTGCGGCATCACACCGCAACATATTCCCCGTGACCGACGATGATGGCAAGCTGCTGGGATTGGTGTATATGGACGACATAAGGAAGGTGATGTTCAGACAGGAACTGTACCATCGCTACAAGGTGAGCCAAATGATGGTGCCGCCGCAGTCGCGCCTGCTGAACACCGACAGCATGGAAGAGGTGATGCGCAAGTTCGACCATACGGGAGCATGGAACCTCCCGGTGACCGACGAAGACGGACACTATTTGGGTTTCGTATCGAAATCAAAGGTGTTCAATTCCTATCGCGGCATGCTGCTGAACCTGTCGACCGACTGACGGTACCTTATTGAACGACTATTGAAACAAAGAATACAGAAGTGGAAAAGAAATCTTTACGCATAGTATATCTCGGCACGCCCGAGTTCGCCGTTGAACCTTTGCGGCGGTTGGTAGAAGGCGGATATAACGTCGTGGGTGTAGTGACCATGCCCGACAAGCCTGCCGGACGCGGACATAAGCTGCAACCATCGGCAGTGAAGAGCTTTGCGGTGGAGCACAATCTGCCGTTGCTACAGCCCGAGAAGCTGAAGGATGAGGCTTTCTTGGATGCCTTGCGCCGGTGGAATGCCGATTTGCAGATTGTCGTGGCATTCCGTATGCTTCCCGAGGTGGTATGGTCAATGCCGCGTTTGGGCACATTCAATCTGCACGCCTCACTGTTGCCGCAATATCGCGGTGCTGCTCCGATAAACTGGGCAATCATCAATGGCGAGACGCAGACAGGCATTACCACATTCTTCTTGCAACATGACATCGATACAGGTGAGGTGATCCGGCAGACCGGTGTGCCAATAAGCGACACCGATGATGCCGGAACTGTGCACGACCGACTGATGATGCTTGGCGGGGATCTTGTGTTGGAGACCGTAGATGCCATCATAGACGGAACGGTGAAAGCTGTGCCGCAGGCAGCATTGGAAGACGGTGTCCCGTTGCGTCCGGCACCGAAGATATTCAAGGAGACGTGCCGCATCTGCTGGAACAAGCCCGTAAGAACCATCTGCAATCTTGTGCGCGGACTTAGTCCCTATCCGGCAGCATGGACGGAACTACGGGCTGCCGATGGCACGCTGCATAACGTAAAGGTGTTCCGCACTGCACCGATAGACGGGATCTTGCCCGAAGGCACGCAGACCGGAGACGTCAATACCGACGGCAAGACATATCTGCATGTGGCAGCCGAAGACGGCTACGTCGACGTGCTTGAGCTACAGTTGCCCGGACACAAACGGTTAGAGACAGGCGACTTTCTGCGTGGCTTCCGCATCGACGGCACGTGCCGCTTCAATTGAAAAAGGCGAACGCTCAGAACGACGCATACAGACAAGGAGCATACATATATATAAATAAGGAGTACATACCATGAGACCTTTCATTTCCCCCTCAATCCTCTCTGCCGACTTCGCCAACTTGGGACGCGACATAGACATGCTGAACCGGAGCACTGCACAGTGGCTGCACTGCGACGTGATGGACGGCGTGTTTGTGCCTAACATCTCATTCGGATTTCCCGTGCTGAAGCATGTCGCGAACCTGTCGGAAAAGCCGTTGGACGTTCATCTGATGATTGTGCAGCCCGAGAAGTTCATTCCCGAGGTGAAGGCTCTCGGAGCATACATCATGAATGTGCACTATGAGGCTTGCCCGCATCTGCATCGTGTGGTGCAGCAGATACGTGATGCCGGCATGCAGCCTGCCGTGACGCTCAACCCCGCCACGCCGGTGTCGCTGCTCAAGGACATCATCGGCGATGTATATATGGTGCTGCTGATGGGTGTCAACCCGGGCTTTGGCGGACAGAGGTTCATTGAACACACGGTGGAGAAAGTGCGCGAACTGCGCGACCTGATTGAAGACACAGGCTCCAAGGCACTGATAGAAGTGGACGGCGGCGTTAACCTGAATACGGGAGCGCGGTTGGTAGAGGCCGGTGCCGATGTGCTGGTTGCCGGCAATGCCATCTTTGCTGCCGATGACCCGATGGCAATGATTGCCGAGCTGGGAAATCTGTAGCCTACGGTGGGACAGCATCCGTTTCTGCGCCCCGTCGTTCTGCTGGCTGCCGGCATTGCGTTGGGCGATGCTGTGCCGTTGTCCGACTCCCTCTTCTATGTGGCTCTGCTTGTGCTGGCGGCAACGTTGGCTGTGGCCATCGTGGCACTGTGCCTGAAGAACTGCGGCGGCGTGGTTTGGAATATGCTCATCCTTGCGTGCGGCTACATGCTGATGAGCATGTGGTTAGTGCGCTCCGAACTGCCCGATGGCACTATCCCCCAAGACATCATCATGCAAGCCCGCGTGACGGACGAGACCGAAGAACACCTGAAGACAGTCCGCTGCACTGTGACCGTCGAGCGTGCCGCCGACCATGACGGAGTGCCTGTTGAGGCTCTGCGCGGCAAGACATTGTTGGCATACGTCTCAAAAGATTCGGCATCCATGTCCATACGTGACGGCGACGTGCTGATGCTGTCTGCGCGGCTGATACCGAGGAGCCGTCTCAATGAGTCTGTAGACTTCGACTATGCCCACTACCTGCGCCGTCAGGGCATTGCCACTACTGCATTCGTGCGTAGCGGACACTGGAGCACGCTGTCGCGACCCGAACATCCTGCGTTGATGCAGCGCATACGCGCCCTGCGCAGTGATGCCATAGACACATACCGGAGATTGGGCATCGAGGGACAGAACCTGTCCGTGCTGACGGCGATGACCCTTGGAGACCGCTCCGAACTGACCGACGAGACCATGGACATGTATTCCCGTGCCGGAATAAACCATGTGCTGGCCATGTCGGGACTGCACATCGGCATTGTCTATGGGCTTCTGTTG
The DNA here is from genome assembly GCA_963607015.1 of Streptococcaceae bacterium. GTDB lineage: Bacteria > Bacteroidota > Bacteroidia > Bacteroidales > Bacteroidaceae > Bacteroides. The sequence goes on along the minus strand of CAVDAU010000129.1, from coordinate 1,976 downwards.
CTCGTCGTCGCTCCATTGTGGAGCCGCCGTCCACAGCTCAAGCCGTTCATCGTGTCCGTTATCGTCGGACTGATGTGGTTTCTTGCCGTCTTCACGGGTCTTTCCCCTTCCATCGTGCGTTCTGTAATCATGTTCACGGTGCTCACCGTCGCATCCTTCCTGACGGAGAAACCTCTGTCGATGAACTCACTTGCGTTCACCGCCTTCGTCATGTTGCTGGTGCGTCCGGCATGGCTGTTCCATGTCGGCTTCCAACTCTCGTTTGCTGCCGTGGCTTCAATCCTGCTCTTCAGTGACCGCATACGCTCTCTCCTCGGCGAGAGCCGTGGCATCCGGTCTTGGCTGACAGGCTCGGTGGCAGTGTCCGTTGCTGCGCAAATCGGCACAGCACCCATACTGATGTATGTCTTCCACCGGCTGCCGGTGCATTTCCTGCTGTCCAATCTATTGGTGATACCCTTAGTCACGGTGTTGCTCTACTTGGCAGTCTTCATCTTCGTCTGCATACCTCTGCCGTGGCTTCAGCAGCCGTTGGCGTGGGCTGCCGATGCCTTGCTGACGTTGCAGAACGCCATTGTCGGTGGCATTGAGCGGTTGCCGCTTGCCGTCATTGGCGGCATAGACATCAACATCGTTGAGGTGTTCCTGCTCTATCTCATCATCTTCCTTGCCGTGCGTGCCGCAGACCGGCACACGCCGCAGCGTGTCATCCGCCTGCTCTCTGCCGTTGTCGTCCTCGTTGTCTTGCACCTTGCACAAATCTTGGCGTGAGAAAAACGGCTTCTCTTTGTTATTTTCTTTACCTTTGCGTCCCTACGATAACCGCAAAATAAACGCTCAAGGATATGCTGAAGCAGATAATCGAGAGACAGAAGGTCGAACAGTTTGCCGAGTGGATGAGGGACTTCCGCAAGTTTGTCATAGTGGCTCATACCAATCCTGACGGTGATGCCGTCGGGTCAGCATTGGCATTGTGGCATCTCCTGCGCAGGCGTGGCAAGCGTGCCATCGTCATATTCCCCAACGCCTATCCTGATTTCTTCAAGTGGATGCCGGGCAGCAAGGAGATTATGATCTACAGCAGGATGAAGGAAGTGGCAGACGGCATCATCAGTGGAGCTGAGGTTATCTGCTGTCTTGACTTCAACCGCCTGTCGCGTGTAGAGAATATGAGAGAGGCCATTGCCGCGTCACCGGCAAAGAAGATAATGATCGACCACCATCTCGACCCTGACGATTTCTGCGACATCACCGTGTCTCATCCCGACCAGTCGTCGACGTGCGAGCTTCTGCTGCGCTTCCTCTGCGACCTTGGCCAGTACGGACGCATCAATACGGACATTGCCACGTGCATCTACACGGGCATGATGACCGACACCGGCGGCTTCACATACAATTCAAACCGTCCCGAGATCTTCGGCATCGTCAGCATGATGCTCTCGAAGGGTATCGACAAAGACATGATCTACCGCAAGGTGAACTATAACTTCTCTGCCGGACGGTTGTATATGCAGGGCATTGTGCTCAGCAACATGGAGATTGTGTCCGAATGTCATGCAGCCATACTGACGCTGACGCGCGAAGACGAGAAGAAGTATGGCGTGATGAAGGGCGACACCGAGGGCTTCGTGAACCTGCCGTTGCAGATTCGAGATGTGATTCTGACGTGCTTCCTGCGCGAAGACACCGAGCGTGATGTGGTGAAGGTGTCACTGCGTTCGGTAGGGGAGTTCCCGACAGATGTCTTGGCAGGTGAGTTTGGCGGCGGAGGCCACAAGAATGCTTCGGGTGGAGAGATACCTTGTGTGAATGTGCAGGAAGCCAAAGAGAAATTCAAGGAGGCTCTGATGCACTACAAGGATCGGCTGGACGAATGTTTCGCGCAGCATCCCAAGTGATTTCATTCTTTTCCATTGAGCCTTGATAACGGCTGCAATGCCTTCCGAGAATAACATAAATGTTGCTCGAAGCCTGCT
>CAVDAU010000128.1:0-7011 GCA_963607015.1 Streptococcaceae bacterium | reverse complement strand
TGTGGGCGCTGAGGGATTCGAACCCCCGACCCTCTGCTTGTAAGGCAGACGCTCTGAACCGGCTGAGCTAAGCGCCCAAGACTTGTGGCTTGCAAAAGCGATGCAAAGGTAGTGCTATTTTCATTCCCGCAAAACTTTTTGTGCATTTTTTTATTTTCCGGCGTAAAAAGTCCAACTTTGCAGCGTGCAAGCATGCTGTTTGCTAACTTTGCGCGGTAAATTCATAAAGAGAGAAACATAACAATGGCAAAAGAGAAAATCATCCTTACCGGCGACCGCCCCACAGGCCCGCTCCATATAGGGCACTTCGTAGGCTCGTTGAGAAGAAGAGTTGAGATACAGGATGCAGGCGACTATGACAAGATGTTCGTGTTCATAGCCGACGTACAGGCACTGACCGACAACATGGAGAACCCCGAGAAGGTGCGCCAGAACATCGTGCAGGTGGCTCTTGACTACTTGGCATGCGGACTCACACCGGAGAAGTGCACCATGTTCATACAGTCACAGATACCCGAGCTGTTCGAGTTGACCTGCTACTACATGGACTTGGTGACCGTCAGCCGCCTACAGCGCAACCCGACGGTGAAGAGCGAGATACAGATGAGGAACTTCGAGACGAGCATCCCCGTGGGGTTCTTCACCTACCCCATCAGTCAGGCTGCGGACATCACGGCTTTCAGAGCCACGACCGTGCCCGTGGGAGAAGATCAGGAGCCTATGCTGGAGCAGGCACGCGAGATTGTGCGCCGCTTCAACTATCTATATGGAGACACGCTGGTAGAGCCTAACATCATGCTGCCCGAAAATTCGGCCTGCCTGCGTCTGCCCGGAACCGACGGCAAGGCAAAGATGAGCAAGTCGCTCGGCAACTGCATCTACCTGTCCGACTCTGCCGATGAGGTGGCAAACAAGATCAAGAGCATGTACACCGACCCCGATCACCTGCGCGTGCAAGACCCGGGCAAGGTCGAGGGGAACACGGTGTTCACATACCTCGACGCATTCTGCCGGCCCGAACATTTTGAGAGATATCTGCCGGAGTATGCCGGCTTGGACGAGCTGAAAGCACACTATCAGCGTGGCGGACTGGGCGACGTGAAGGTGAAGAAGTTCCTGACCGCAATCATGCAAGAGGTGCTGGAGCCCATCAGAAACCGCCGCAAGGTGTGGGAGAAAGACATTCCGTCGGTCTATGCCATTCTGAAGAAGGGCAGCGAGAGAGCACAGGAGGCCGCCGCAGAGACGCTTGACAGGGTTCGCACCGCGATGAAGATAAACTATTTCGACGACACAAGCCTGATTCAGGAACAGTCGAGGAAGTTCGCACAAGGGAAGTGACGGCAACGTCTGCACGACGTGCGGACACCTCGAGAGACAATAAAACGGAAGCCTCCGGCACATGCAAGGTCTGTTGCGTGCCGGAGGCTTCCGTTTGTATGTGGTTACGGTCAGCGGGCAAACATCTTCTGTATGTCCGCCTCGCTTATGGTCGAGAGAACCGTGAGGCCATCGGGGGTGTAGTTCGGTGTCCGGCAGGAGAAGAGCCTGTCTATCAGGTCTGCCATCTCTTCCGCGCTTAGCACCTGCCCGTAGACAATAGCGGCGGAGTTGGCAAGGGTCAGGGCTATGGCGTTCTGTACGTCAGACCTCACACTGCCTCCACGCTCGGCGGCATTGCCGATCATGGTGCGTACCAGCTCGACGGGGCTAAGCCCCTCCGTACCCGACGGTACGCCATTGACGGCATAGCTCCCGCCACCAAGCGGTGTCAGCTCAAAGCCGACATACGACAGTTCGTCTTTTATGTCTTCCAGCACAGCGGTCTCCGACGGCGGCAGCTGCACGATCTCAGGAAACAGAACACCTTGTGACACTCCCTGTCCGGCCGCTATCTGCTGCATGAACCTGTCGAAGAGCACGCGCACATGAGCACGGTGCTGGTCGATGAGCATCAGGCCCGACTTGACCGGCGTGAGGATGTAACGTCCCTTGAACTGCAACAAGCCCGTTCCACGTTCGTAAGCACTGCCGTTCTCTTCCGGGAACAGCGGCTGTTGCACCGCAACAGCTTCATCTGCCTCCGTACCGGCAGGAGCAGTAAGATCCTGCGCCGTGCGTCCCATGCCGTCAAAGAGCTTTGTCCAGTCCGAATCGATCCTGGGACGTGAATACCGGCGGTCACGGTCGAACGGATTATAATCGGGATTATAGCGTACCTTGGGCGGTGCAGCCGAGGGTTGCGAGCCGAAAGCCGGCATATCGACAGGACGGTCGGCAGTGTCGAAGTCTATGGTCGGTATCGCACTGGATTTCCCCAGTGCCTCCCTGACCGCGGCATAGAGTATCTGCCATACGGACTGCTCGTTCTCGAACTTGATTTCCGACTTCGTGGGATGTATGTTGACATCGATATTTGCAGGATCCACATCGAAACAGATGAAGTAGGACACCTGCTCGCCTGTGGGTATGAGCCGGTCGTAGACATCCATCACGGCATGATGGAAGTACGGATGCCGCATGTAGCGTCCGTTTGTGAAGAAGTACTGGTGCAGGCCTTTCTTCCTTGCAGAGTCGGGCGTGCCGACGAAGCCCCTTATGTTGACAATCGAGGTCTCTACTTCGACAGGCAGCAGCTGCCCGTTCTGCTTCTTCCCGAATATGCCGACAATGCGCTGATGCAGCGATGAGACAGGCAGGTCGAAGATCTCCGAGCCATTGCTGTAAAGGCGGAAGGCGACCTCCGGATGAGCAAGGGCAATCTTCTCGAACTCGGCAAGGATGTTGCTCAACTCCGTTGCGTTCGACTTCAGGAACTTGCGACGCGCCGGCACATTGAAGAACAGGTTCTTGACGCTGAAGTTCGTACCCTTCGGACATGACACGACCTCCTGCACCTGCAATTGGGAGCCGGAGATGATGATGCGCGTGCCAAGCTCCTCCGAAGCAGGGCGCGTCTTCAGCTCCACCTCGGCAACGGCAGCGATGGAGGCCAATGCCTCACCACGGAAACCCATAGTGTGAAGATTGAAAAGGTCGGCTGCCTCGCTTATCTTGGAGGTGGCATGACGCTCGAACGACAGGCGTGCATCGGTTTCGGTCATGCCCTTGCCGTCGTCAATGACCTGAATACAGGTGCGTCCGGAGTCTGTGACAAGGACTTGTATCTCCGTCGAGCCTGCATCCAAAGAGTTCTCGACCAGTTCCTTGATGACCGAAGCAGGACGCTGGATGACTTCACCGGCAGCAATCTGATTGGCAACAGAGTCGGGAAGAAGATGTATTATGTCGCCCATTGGTAGTTCCGAATGTCTTTACCCACACCGCAAGAATGTCTCAGATGATGCCGTTGACGATGGCATACCACAAATAGAGCAGAAGCCCGATCAGCACCAACAACACAGCGGGGCTGGCAGGTTTGCGCCCACTATCCTTACGGCGTTTCAGGTGTACAGTCCTCTCCACGAACTTGCCGCGTATGTCTTCGGGATCGAATTCCTTGGGCGGCAACATTCCGAGTTCGCGCTTGGCACGCTCTTCTATCTTGGCCAACTTCTCCTTGCGCTCGTCCACATATATATATGTATGATGAAAGCCTCGCGGACGGCGTGTTGTGAACATTCCCATATTTCTAATTCCTCCTATTGTTACGTCTCACGTGTATGTCGCGCGGCGACGAGTCCGAGTCACGCTCAATCTTCTTCAGCACCTTGTCGGTTCCCTTGTCGCGCCACACAAAGATATCGTTTTTGTCCTTCGGCCGTATGTCTTCAAACCATGCAAATGCAGCAAGCCGGTCTTTCCCTGCGGGAACCTGGTCGAGCGGATAGGCGGTGCCTGTGGTCTTGCCGATGAAAAGCCCGCGTTCCAGCTTGCGGTCTTTCATATACATGCGCAACAGACTTCCCTCCGAAGAGTTCATCAGTATTATCGTGCTGTCCTTGTCGTCGATGGGGTAATAGATGACACGCACATTGCCGTTGACCTCGGTCTGACGGATCTCACCGCCTTGGAAGTAGGCCTTCATCTCCTTGCCGGTCACCTGATTGTAGTGCAACGAGTCAACCTTCTCCACGACCAAGGCCTGATTGACGATGTGTGCCCAATCGATGGTGCTGTCATTCATGTAGACACGGATTTCCTCGCCCAGCAGCTGCTCATAGCCATGCCACAGCACAGGGTCTTTATACATGACCAGACAGGTATCGGCCGACGAGAACACCAGAGAATCGCACACGGCCTGTATGTCACTGCGGAAAGTACGGACCTTGTGGTATGCACGCATCTCACGGTACATGGAGTCGGTGTTCAGATTGAACGTCGTGAGCCGCAGCGTATCGGCATGCATGAACAGGCTGTCGCCCTGTGAGTAGTCGACAGCCACAGCATTGTCCGTGGCGAAGGCATTCTGCCGGAGCTGGTCGTAATAGCAGTAATCGCCGAGAAGCATATTGCGGTTGACGGTGTCGTTAAGCACGACATTGTCGAAGGCTTCGCCGTAGCCCTTGATGCGGTCATAGAACAGGCTGTCGCCCGTCATCACGCGCCCGTCGCTGTTTATCACCGAACGTTCAAGGAGTTCGGCCTGCTCGGTCTCGGTATAGTAGAAGCCCGACGTGGTGTAGATGTGCGTCTTGTCGTTCACGATCTCGGCGGGACTGTTTATCGTGGCAATCTTTGTCACGGTGTTGTAGAGCAGCGTCTGTGATGTCAGCGTGAAGTCGGGATTGACAAGATGGACATCGGTCGTGAAGTCTGCGGTCTTTGTGACGGGACTATACGAACCGGACTCGGACGTAAGGACATTCTCGTCGTTGGTCAATGTGCCGCCATCGAAGTAGTATCCGAGGTTCTCCACGCGGTCGTAGTTCAGGCTGTCGGTCTCGAGCTGTGCGTTGTTGTTTATCAGACGCACGTTGTCGCGCAGCATGGCCAGCTGTGCCGCACCGTCATAGTAGAGGTAGTCGCCGAAGATGAACAGGGTGTCTCCCTGCTCCAGCCGCACGTTGCCGAATGCTTCCACGGAGTTCACCGCCTCGTAGATGAGCGCACTGTCGCAGTACATATACATACTGTCGTGGCGCAACTTCACAGAGCCACGAAGTTCCTGCACATCGGGACGGTTATGCTTGTCGGCGGAAGCCTCATCGGCATACAAGAGGTCTATGCGGACTTTGCCACGCTGTTGCTGCGGTGTCTGTGGATCCTGCGGTGCTTGTCGCGCTCCGAATGCCATGAACGTCACGGCCATCATGGCAACCAGAGCCAACACATGTCTGACCGGACGAGGGGCTGATGATATGTGGGAGAATACGGACATCAGTGAATCCACCCGGGGTACCTGAACTCACAATTGTTCTTCCAGTTGTCGCTGATGCGGACGTAAGTGTGCTTCTGTTTCTCCCGTATCCACTTGTCGAGCACTTCCTCCTGACGCTTCTCCACCACCATTTCCTTCAGTCGCTGGTAGTCGTCGGACACGGTGGCCTTGTGTCCCTTGATGCGGTTCTTCAGCTTGACGATGACACATTCTTCCTGTCCGTTGGAGGCAATCATGGTGAATGCTTTCGAAATCTCGCCAATCTCCATCCCGTCGACCACCTTGGCTATTTCGGAGGGCAGTTCCTGCATCTCGAACCGGGAGGTGTTGTTGTTCTCATTGGGCAGAAGTCCCTGATTGTTGCGCGTGTTCTTGTCTTCGGACAGCACCATGGCGGCATCCTCGAACGTGAACTTGCCTGTACGTATGTCATCGGCAATGGAGTCAAGACGCGCCATGCCTGCCGTCAGCGCATCTTCCGGCACGTGCGGCTTCAACAGGATGTGCCGCACCTTGATGCGGTCGCCGCGCTTCTCGACAAGCTGAATGATGTGATAGCCGAACTCCGACTCTACTATCTTCGACACCTTGCCCGGTGTCTGCAGGTTGAAGGCGACGTTGGCGAATGAGGGATCCAGCTCTCCACGCCCCATGAAACGCGGCAGTTCACCGCCATTGGATGCGGAACCGGTGTCCTCCGAGTACAGGCGTGCGAGCATTGTGAAACTCTCGCCGTTGTTGACACGGTCCGTGTACTCGCGCAGACGACGCTTGACGTCTTCAATCTCGTCCTGCGGAATCTTGGGGCGACGTGTTATTATCTCCACCTCGACCTGTGTCTGGATGTAAGGGATACTGTCCTGCGGCAGACTGCTGTAGAACTTACGAACCTCGGACGGCGTAATCTTGATGTCGCCGATTATCTGCTGCTGCATCTTCTGCACGGTGATTCCCTCACGTGCACTCTGGCGCAGGTCTTCACGTATCTGGGTCGATGTCTTGTTGAAATACTCCTCCATCTTCTCGCGCGAACCGATGTTCGAGATGTAGAGGTTTGTCATGTAGTCGACACGCTGTATGACCTCGGCTTCCGACACCTCGATACTGTCGAGTTCGGCCTGATGCAGGAACAGCTTCTGCACCGCCATCTCCTCCGGCAGCACGCAGTATGGGTCTTTGTCAAACCTGCGTCCTTCGTACAGCGCACTGAGACGCGCTTCCTCGACTTCGGATTTCCAGATGGCTTCATCGCCGACCACCCATGCCACCTCGTCAATGACGTTATCCTGTGCCTGCACCGACATGCAGGCAAACATCAACAAGGCTCCTAAAACGAGCCTTTCAATTCTATCTATATACTTAGCCGACATATTATCTACCAAAGATTAGGGATTTCATGTGCGTTTGCGAAGATAGTGCATTCTTGTTTCACGATGCCTACAATTAACGGTTTTTAATTCCACGTGCCGGATACCGGCATGAACGATCCTGCATGAACCACGAGCACTCATGCGTATCATTCGAGCAAATCATACGCATCATTCGAGCAAATCATACGCATCATTCGAGCAAATCATACGCATCATTCGGGCAAATCATACGCATCATTCGAGCAAATCATACGCATCATTCGAACAAATCATCCGCATCATTCGAGCAAATCATACGCATCATCGCCTAACGCCTATACT
>CAVDAU010000127.1:0-7160 GCA_963607015.1 Streptococcaceae bacterium | reverse complement strand
ATTATACGTCTTGCCCCGAGACATTAATGTCATTGGCTTGAGACATTATATGTCCTGCAGTTTGGAAGAAATCCAAGCCTTTTTAAAAGAGCCGTGTGCGTGCCTTGGAAATTGCACGCCAATCTTTTGCGGATTGAAAGAATAAGAGTATTTTTGCGCTCTCATAAAAAGAAGGAAAATAGTAACGAAAAAATAAAATTATCAGGATGAACGTATCATTACAGAACATTGATAACGTAAGCGCACTGCTCACCGTTGACATGGTAAGGGCAGACTATGTGGAGAATGTGGAGAAATCGCTCAAGAAGATCCGTAAGGACGCACAGATGCCCGGCTTCAGAAAAGGCATGGTGCCGATGGGGCTTGTCAAGAAGATGTACGAGAAGTCTGTCATCGTCGACGAGGTCAACAAGATGCTTGGCGAAGCGATAAACAAATACATACAGGACAACAAGGTGGAGATCCTCGGCGAGCCGCTGCCTGATGAGAGTCAGGAACAGATTGACTTCGACACGATGGACGAGTATAAATTCCTCTTCGACCTGGCACTTGCGCCTAAGTTTGACATCGAAGTAAGCGAAGCCGACAAGGTGGACTACTACGACGTAGTGGTGACAGACGAGATGGTCGACAACCAGAGCAAGATGTACGCACAGCGCAACGGCAAATACGAGGCTGCGGACGAGTATGCCGAAGACAACGATATGCTGAAGGGAACACTCACGCAGCTCGACGAAAACGGCAGCCCGCTGGCCGACGGCATAAAGGTTGAAGACACTCCGATGATGCCCAACTACATGAAAAACGACGATCAGAAGGCAAAATTCAAGGGCGCGAAGAAGGACAGCACAGTGGTGTTCAATCCTGCGGCAGCGTGGGACAACAATGCCGCTGAGATTGCATCGATGCTAAAGGTTGACAAAGAGGTTGCAGAAACCGTGAAGTCTGACTTCAGCTACGAGATAAAGGAGATTACACGCTTCGTTCCCGGCGAGCTTGATCAGACAATCTTTGACCAGGTGTTCGGCGAAGGCGTTGTCAAGAGCGTTGAGGAGTTCAAGGAGAAGATAAAGGAGACGATTGCCGGCCAGTTTGCCGCAAACAGCGACTTCCGCTTCCTGACCGATGCACGCAAGGTTCTGATGGACAAAGTCGGCAAGTTGGAGTTTTCCGAGAAGCTGCTCAAGCGCGTCATGAAGCTCAACAATCCGGACAAAGACGACAAGTTCGTCGACGAACACTACGACAAGAGCATCGAGGAACTGAGCTGGCAGCTGACGAGAAACAAGCTGATAGAGAAATACGGCATAAAGGTTGAGCAGAACGAAATCGTGGATGCCGCCCGTGCAGCCACAAGGGCGCAGTTCGCGCAGTACGGCATGCTGAATGTTCCGGAGCAGGCCATCGACAACTACGTGAACGAAATGTTCAAGAGACGCGAAGCCATCGACAATCTCGCAGGCCGCGTCATCGACAACAAACTGACGGAAGAAATCAAGGGAAAGGTCACGTTGAACCACAAATCGGTGTCGGCCGAGGAGTTCAACAAGCTCTTTGAGTAATCCCTGCGGAGCCGTTACGATACTAAAAACACAGAGCCGATTGTGCGCAAAAGCTCTGTGTTTTTTATTACAGACAGTTAAACGAAAGACTTATCGCGTATGATTGACAGTGATTTCAGAAAGTTTGCCACCCAACATCTGGGCATGAACGGACTTGCGCTTGACCGGGTCATCAAGTCGCAGGCAGGGTATCTGAACCCGTATATCCTTGAGGAACGTCAGCTGAACGTCACACAGTTGGATGTGTTCTCGCGCCTTATGATGGACAGAATCATCTTCCTCGGCACGCAGATCGATGACTATACGGCCAACACCCTGCAGGCACAGCTCCTGTATCTCGACTCCGTGGACTCGGGCAAGGACATCTCCATATATATAAACTCACCCGGCGGCTCGGTCTATGCCGGCCTCGGGATTTATGACACCATGCAGTTCATCAACAGTCCGGTGGCGACAATCTGTACGGGCATGGCTGCCAGCATGGCAGCGGTGTTGCTCGTTGCCGGAGCCGAAGGCAAGCGTTCCGCGCTGAAACATTCGAGAGTGATGATACATCAGCCCATGGGCGGTGCTCAAGGACAGGCTTCAGACATTGAAATCACGGCACGCGAGATACAGAAACTGAAGAAAGAGCTGTACACAATCATTGCCGACCATTCCCATACGCCGTTCGACAAGGTGTGGGAAGATTCCGACAGAGACTACTGGATGACGGCCGAAGAAGCCAAAGAGTACGGAATGGTGGACGAAGTGCTTGTGAGAAAATAATCCATGAATACGCATGGCTGAATCGAGGAACAATAAGACAAGAAGGTGCAGTTTCTGCGGACGCAGCGATCAGGAGGTCAGACTGATGATAACGGGCATGACCGGCTTCATCTGCGACAACTGCGTTGAACAGGCTTATCAAATCCTTCAGGAAACTGTGAAGCAGGCCGACAAGAACGGTCTGCCGAAACTCGACCTGAAGAAGCTGCCGAAACCTACGGAGATAAAGCAGTTTCTTGACCAGTATGTGATTGGTCAGGATGAGGCGAAACGCTATCTGTCGGTCGCCGTCTATAACCACTACAAGCGGTTGCTCCAGAAGGACGACGGCGACGGCGTGGAGATTGAGAAGTCCAATATAATAATGGTGGGAAGCACAGGCACGGGAAAAACCCTGATGGCACGCACCATTGCCAAGATGCTGAATGTGCCTTTCACCATTGTCGACGCTACGGTGCTGACCGAAGCCGGCTATGTCGGCGAAGACATAGAGAGCATTTTGACGCGCTTGCTGCAAGTGGCAGACTACAATGTTGCCGCAGCCGAGCGTGGCATTGTGTTCATTGACGAGATCGACAAGATTGCCCGCAAGGGCGACAATCCGTCGATTACGCGTGATGTCAGTGGCGAAGGCGTGCAGCAAGGTCTTCTCAAGCTGCTTGAAGGTTCGGTAGTGAATGTGCCGCCACAGGGCGGACGCAAGCATCCCGACCAGAAAATGATACCTGTAAACACCAAGGACATACTCTTTATCTGCGGCGGAGCTTTCGACGGAATAGAGAAAAAGATAGCACAACGGCTCAATACGCATGTCGTCGGCTACCATTCGGTAGAGAATGCGGCAATGGTCGACAAGAAGAATCTCCTGCAGTACATCTCGCCACAAGACCTGAAGTCGTTCGGCCTGATACCGGAAATCATAGGTCGTCTGCCTATATTGACGTATCTGAATCCGCTGGACAGAAAGGCATTGCGTGCCATACTGACAGAACCGAAGAACTCCATAATAAAGCAATACATAAAGCTCTTCGCAATGGACGGCGTGGCTCTGACGTTCGAAGACGGCGTGTACGACTACATCGTCGATAAGGCTATCGAGTTCAAGCTCGGTGCCAGAGGACTGCGTTCGCTGGTGGAGACAATCATGATGGACCTGATGTACAGCATCCCGACAAAGCATATCGACAGCTATGCCGTTACGTTGGACTATGCCAAGAAGCAAATCGAAAAGGCTGATATGTCGCGTATCCAACTTAGTTGACGTGCTTTTTCATGACTTTCGAGGATGGAATACACATGGTCTCCTGTCGCGAGGATGATTTTTAACCTTGTTATTTGTGTGCGAAGCTGAAAGTTTTTATAATTTTGTTTCCATAGCGTATTGACGTTTGGAAAAAGAGAAAAACACAGCAGACATTCGGTTATGACAGACAGAAGTAAGGAGTTGACAGCACAGCTGAAGAAGTACTTCGGCTTTGACTCGTTCAAAGGCAATCAGGAAGCGATAATAGAGAACCTCTTAGACGGTAATGATACATTCGTGCTCATGCCGACGGGAGGTGGAAAATCGCTCTGCTATCAGTTGCCGTCGCTTCTTATGGACGGCACAGCCATCGTGGTTTCCCCGTTGATAGCCTTGATGAAGAATCAGGTAGACGCAATGCGAAACTTCAGCGATGAGGACGGAATAGCACACTTCATCAACTCTTCGCTGAACAAGAGTGCCATCGATCAGGTCAAGGAAGACATCGTTTCCGGCAAGACAAAGCTGCTCTACGTTGCTCCCGAATCGCTGACTAAGGAAGAGAATGTGGAGTTTCTCAGAACGGTGAAAATATCGTTCTATGCCATTGACGAGGCGCATTGCATATCTGAATGGGGACACGACTTCCGTCCGGAGTACAGGAAAATCAGACCTATAGTGAATGAAATAGGTGTGGCTCCTCTCATTGCGCTGACGGCAACCGCCACTCCAAAGGTGCAGCACGACATTCAGAAGAACCTTGCGATGATGGATGCCAAGGTCTTCAAGTCATCGTTCAACCGTCCGAACCTCTACTATGAAGTTCGTCCGAAAACGGCTAATGTGGACAAGGAGATTATCAAGTTCATCAAGAACAATGAGGGCAAGTCCGGCATCATATACTGTCTTAGCCGCAAGAAGGTGGAGGAACTGGCAGAAATACTACAGGCCAACGGGATAAACGCCAAGGCTTATCATGCAGGAATGGACTCCGCTTCCAGGACGCAGACGCAGGACGACTTCCTGATGGAGCGCATTGATGTCATTGTGGCAACGATTGCTTTCGGCATGGGCATTGACAAACCTGATGTCCGCTTCGTGATCCATTATGACATGCCGAAGAGTCTGGAGGGGTATTATCAAGAGACAGGACGTGCAGGCCGCGACGGAGGAGAAGGAGTGTGCATCACGTTCTACAGCAATAAAGACCTGAAGAAGCTGGAAAAGTTCATGCAGGGCAAGCCCGTTGCCGAGCAGGAGATTGGAAAACAGTTGCTGCAGGAGACGGCTGCCTATGCCGAATCGTCCGTTTGCCGCCGCAAGACGTTGTTGCACTATTTTGGAGAGGAGTATAAAGAGAGCAACTGTGGGAATTGTGACAATTGTTTAAACCCGAAAAAACAAGTGGAAGCTGAAGACTTACTTTGCACCGTCATCGATGCAATACTGGCAGTAAAGGAAAATTTCAAATCAGACTATATTATAGATGTAATACGCGGTGCCGAGACAGACGAGGTGCTGGCACACAAACACAATGACTTGGAAGTGTTCGCTTCGGGCGAAGCTGTGGAAGAAAGGACGTGGAATACCGTCATCCGTCAGGCTTTGATCGACGGCTATCTGAGCAAGGAAGTCGAGAACTACGGACTTCTCAAGGTTACCGACGAGGGAAAGAAGTTCCTGAAGCACCCGAAACCGTTCAAGATAACAGAGAGCCGCGACTTCGAAGAGGAAGATACGGAAGCTCCAATGCACGGGGGCGCATCGTTGGCATTGGATCCTGCGCTGTTCTCAATGCTGAAAGACTTGCGAAAGAAGCTCGCGAAGCAGCTGGAAGTGCCTCCTTACGTCATCTTCCAAGACCCGTCGTTAGAGGCTATGGCAACCACTTATCCCGTCACACTTGATGAATTGCAGAATATCCCGGGTGTGGGAGCGGGAAAAGCCAAGCGGTATGGCGAGGAGTTCTGCAAGCTGATAAAGCGTCATTGTGAGGAAAACGAGATTGAACGCCCTGAAGACTTGCGTGTGCGCACCGTCGCGAACAAGTCCAAACTGAAGGTTTCGATAATACAGGCCATTGACCGTCAGGTCGCGCTCGACGATATTGCCGTGTCGAAAGGCATAGAATTTGACGAGCTGCTCGATGAGGTTGAGGCCATTGTCTATTCGGGCACGAAGCTGAACATAGACTATTTCCTTCATGAAATAATGGACGAAGACCACATGCTCGACATCTATGATTATTTCAAGACATCGACCACTGATGATATAGACGATGCTCTTGAGGAATTGGGATCCGACTTTACGGAGGAAGATGTTAGGCTTGTCAGAATAAAGTTCATTTCCGAGATGGCAAACTGACGGCAGGACGGATGCCGTGAGGAGCGGGAAATAAAAAAGAGATTTTGTTTCCTGCGCTCGGAAAAACTCCGTAGTTTTGCACGCAATAAATTCGAAAGGGTAAAATTATGTCATTTATTGCAGACAAGGTTGTTATGGAAGGGCTGACGTTCGACGATGTCTTGCTTATTCCTGCTTATTCTGAAGTCTTACCTAAGACGGTTGACCTGTCAACCAAGTTCTCCAGAAACATTGATTTGAAAGTTCCTTTTGTGACGGCGGCAATGGACACCGTTACGGAGGCCAAGATGGCAATTGCGATAGCACGTGAGGGTGGTATCGGTGTCATCCATAAGAATATGAGCATTGCTGCGCAGGCACGTCAGGTATCGATGGTCAAGCGTGCAGAGAACGGAATGATTTATGATCCGGTCGTGATAAAGCGCGGTTCCACGGTGAAGGATGCTCTCGACCTGATGGCGGAATACAAGATCGGTGGTATTCCGGTTGTCGATGACGAGCGTAATCTCGTAGGTATTGTCACCAACCGTGACCTGCGTTTCGAGCGCGACATGGACAAACACATCGATGATGTCATGACGAAAGAGAACATCGTCAAGACACATTCGGGCACCGACCTTGAGGCTGCCGCCAAGATTCTTCAGGAATATAAGATAGAGAAACTGCCTGTCGTCGACAGCAACAACAAGCTGGTCGGACTGATAACATATAAGGACATAACGAAAGCCAAGGACAAACCGATGGCATGCAAGGACAGCAAGGGACGCCTTCGTGTGGCTGCCGGTGTCGGTGTGACTGTCGACACGTTGGAGCGCATGCAGGCTCTGATTGATGCCGATGTCGATGCCATTGTCATTGATACTGCCCACGGACACTCCAAGTATGTCATTGAGAAGCTGAAAGAAGCGAAGCACTCATTCCCGAACATTGATATCGTTGTCGGAAACGTTGCCACAGGTGCTGCTGCCGTGGAACTGGTAAAGGCGGGAGCTGATGCCGTTAAGGTCGGTATCGGCCCCGGTTCAATCTGCACTACGCGTGTTGTGGCCGGTGTCGGCGTTCCGCAACTCTCGGCAGTCTATGATGTTGCCAAGGCTCTGAAGGGTACCGGCGTGCCGTTGATAGCTGATGGAGGCTTGCGGTATTCAGGTGATGTCGTGAAGGCATTGGCTGCCGGAGGCTACAGTGTAATGATCGGTTCGCTCGTTGCCGGCACTGAAGAG
>CAVDAU010000126.1:0-7169 GCA_963607015.1 Streptococcaceae bacterium | reverse complement strand
GAAGGCACCCTAACGATGCCCATTCTAAGGGTCTAACGACGGGCATTCTTAGGGTCTAAGAATGGGCATTCATTCACCCTAAGAATGGGCATCCTTGGAACCCAACGATGGGCATCCTTGCAGCGCACCGTTAGCCGTCAGACCGGCTTGCCGAGTGCGTTGCCGAGGAGCACGGCGACCAGTCCGATGGCGAGACTGCCGAAGAGGTAGAGCATCATGTGCGGGAAGTTGCCGTCGCGCATCATGACGGAGCCTTCGCTCATGAACGTGGAGAACGTGGTGAAGCCGCCGCAGAAGCTGCCTATGCTGACAAGCAGGAGTTCTTTCATTGCGGTCGGCTGTCCTTATTGTCGGCTCTCTTCCGCATGTGCGGCGGTGGTGAACTTGAAGATGCAGCGGCTGTGGTATGTTTGGCCGGGTTCGAGCGTCACCGTGGGGAACTGCGGCTTGTTGGGCGAGTCGGGGAAGTGCTGTGTCTCGAGGCACACCGATGCCCGCTTGGGATACTTAGTGCCGTGCTTGCCGCTGACGGTGCCGTCGAGGAAGTTGCCGGCATACATCTGCACGCCGGGCTCGTCGGTGTACAGTTCAAGCGAGATGCCGGTGTCGGGGCACGTCAGGCGTGCTGCCAACTGCGTGATGTCGCCTGCTGTGTCGAGAATCCAGTTGTGGTCGTAGCCGTTGCCGTTGCGCAGCTGCTCGAAGTCGGCGTTGATGTCCTGCCCGACGGGCTTGGGCGTGGTGAAGTCCATCGGCGTGCCTTTGACCGTGGCAATCTGTCCCGTCGGTATGAACAGCGTGTCCACGGGCGTGTATGTGCCGGCATTGATGTAGAGGATGTGTTGTGCGTTGCCGGTGGCGGGGTCGCCGCTGAGGTTGAAGTAGGAGTGGTTGGTCATGTTGACAACCGTCTTGCGGTCGGTCGTCGCACTGTAGCTGATGTCGATGGCGTTGTCGGCTGTCAGGCGGTAGGAGACGGTTGCCGTCATGTTGCCCGGGAAGCCCATGTCGCCGTCGGGCGAGTGCATGGTCAGCACCAGCAGGCTGTCGCCGCTCTGCTCTGCGTCATAGACCTGATACTGCCATCCGCGCGGACCGCCGTGCAGGCAGTTGCCGTTGTCGTTGGCAGGCAGCTTCACGGTGTCGCCGTCGAGCACGAACTGTGCCCCGCCGATGCGGTTGGCATAGCGTCCTATGGCCGCTCCGAAGTCACTGGAGATGTTGAGATAGTCGGCAATGCTGTCGAACCCCAGCACCACGTCGCGGAAGGTGCCGTCCTTGTCGGGCACGTCGACAGACACGATGCGCCCGCCGAAGTTGGTGATGCACACCTCCATGCCGCCCTTGTTGCGCAGTGTGTAGAGGGCTACGGGCTTGTTGTTGACGGTGGTCTTGAACTTCGCGGGGTCGAGACCCGACTGTGTGAGTTGTGTGGCGTTGCCGCTGCTCGTTGACGGCGAGCAACTGCACAGTGCCGCCATGACAGCGGTCACGGCGAATGTAGCCAATGATGATGTAGACAGACTTTTCATATCAATTTGTATATCTTTATTGTCAAGTGCGGCAAAGTTAGGCCTTTCCCCACTGAAAAAAAAGAACGGCCGCGCTTTAATTCCGACGGCAGAAACCCATATATTTGTGTCTTGTAACAAGGATTATGGACAGAAGAACCCTACATACAGCTCTTGCCGTCGTGTCGCTGATGCTCCTTGCGCAACCTGTTGTGAGGGCACAGGAGCAGCCGCACTACCGCCGGCCGTTCGACTTCCCCGTGACCTTTGCCGGCAACTTCGGCGAGATTCGCTCCAACCATTTTCATGCGGGGCTTGACTTCAAGACGCAGGGTGCAGTGGGCAAGCCGGTCCGTGCGCAGGCCGACGGCTACATCTCGCGCATCCGCGTCAACACGGGATCCGGCTATGTGCTGAACGTGATGCACGGCGACGGCCACGAACTGATCTACCGCCATCTGTCGCGCTTCACGCCCGACATAGACCGTCGCGTCAAGGAGCAGCAGTATGCCGACGAGCGGTGGGAGGGCATAGACATTGTGCCCGAGCCGGACGAATATCCCGTCACCGCCGGACAGGTCATAGCCTACAGCGGCAACACCGGCTACTCCATGGGGCCTCACCTGCATCTCGACGTTGTGGAGACAGCCACCGACGAGTTCATAGACCCGCTGCCGTTCTTTGCAGCCGCCGTCAGTGACCACACGCCACCGACAGCCGAGGGCATCATGGTGTTCCCGCAGGCAGGGCAGGGGGTGGTGGACGGACAGACCGAAGCCCGTGCCTATCCCGTGAAGCCGCAACGCGCCATCACGGCGTGGGGTCTGATTGGTGTGGGGCTGAAAGCCTATGACCACATGGAGGGCGTGAGCAACCGCTATGGCGTCAAGTACGTGACGCTCGAGGTAGACTCCGCAGTGGTGTTCACCAGCACCGTCGACCGCTTTGCCGAGAGCGAGAACCTGTATATCAACTCATGGACCGAGGGGCAGTACATGAAGTCGTTCATTGAGCCCGGCAACCGTCTGCGCATGTTGCATGCCATGAACGGACAGCGCGGACTCATCCGTATAGACGAGGAGCGTCCTTACCGCTTCCGCTACACCATGACCGACGGACTGGGCAACACTTCCCACCTCAGCTTCACCATCACCGGCCGCAGGAGCGACATTCCCGAGCCACACGCCACGCACGTCTTCCGCTGGAACCGGACCAACACATTGCAGGAACCGGGGTTGGATCTGATCATACCGCGCGGCCGCCTCTACGACGACGTGTGTCTTGACTACAGCGTCAGCGGCAATCCTGCGGATGTGTCATCGACCTACCGCATCACGCGCCGCCGCGTCTTCATGCACGGTGATGCCGAACTGCGCATCGGCGTGCGCCGTCTGCCTGTTGCCGACACCACTAAATACTATGTCGCGACCGTCCTGCCCGACGGAAAGCTGAGCAGCGTCGGCGGCAAGTACAGCGACGGCTTCGTCAGCACGCGCATACGCCGTCTCGGGACATTCAAGGTGGCTGTCGACACCGTGGCTCCGAGCATCGTGCCCGTGCGCCCGCAGTCGTGGCGCAGCAGCGGCAAGGTGCAACTGCGCGTCACCGACGGACAGACAGCTGTGGACTCATTCCGTGGCACCATAGACGGCGAGTATGCCCTCTTCGGCAACTACAACTCCTCGTCGCCGGTGCTGACGTGCATACTCGACCCCGACCGCGTGAAGCGTGGCGGGACGCACACGCTCGTCTTCACCGCCACCGACCGGTGTGGCAACACGGCCACGGAGACGATGACATTCACATGGTAGCAGACACACATATATATATACATACATACATACAATGAAACAAGAACCAAATAAACATATAGAATCATGATTGTGAAGAAACTACTGTTGGGCGTGCTGATGGCTTCGGCCGCCACATTCAACGCCTTGGCGTGCACCAACCTGATAGTCGGCAAGAACGCATCTGCCGACGGTTCGGTGCTCATTTCCTATTCCGCCGACTCCTACGGCATGTTCGGCTTCCTCTACCATTCGCCTGCCGGAAAGCACGAGAAGGGCGAGATGATGGATGTCATCAACTGGGAAAACGGCCGCCACATGGGGCAGATTGCACAGGCGGAGCAGACATACAACGTCGTGGGCAACATCAATGAGAATCAGGTGTCGATAGGCGAGACCACGTTCGGCGGCCGCCACGAGCTGGTCGACACCACGACGGGCATCATCGACTACGGGTCGCTCATCTACATCGCACTCCAGCGTTCGCGCACAGCCCGTGAGGCCATACAGATAATGACCGACCTCGTGCGCGAATACGGCTATGCCAGCGGCGGCGAGTCGTTCACCATTGCCGACCCCAACGAGGTGTGGATAATGGAGATGATAGGCAAGGGACCGGGCATACGCGGTGCCGTGTGGGTCGCCGTGCGCATCCCCGACGACTGCATCGCCGCCCACGCCAACCAGAGCCGCATACACAAGTTCAACCTCAACGACAAGGAGAACGTGCTCTATGCCTCAGACGTCATCTCGTTTGCACGTGAGAAGGGATACTTCGACGGCGTGAACAGCGAGTTCGACTTCGCCAACGCCTACAACCCCATAGACTTCAGCGGACTGCGTGCCTGCGAGTCGCGCGTGTGGAGCTACTTCAACCGCTTCACCGACCGTGGCAGTGAGTTCCTGCCCTACATCGAGGGCAAGAGCAGCGAGCCGATGCCTCTCTATGTCAAGCCAAACAGGAAGCTCTCCGTGCAAGACGTGCAGAACATGATGCGCGACCACTATGAAGGCACGCCGCTCGACATAACGCAGGATGTCGGTGCAGGCATATATCACTCGCCTTACCGTCTGTCGCCGCTGACGTTCGAGGCCGACGGACAGAAATACTTCAACGAACGCCCCATCTCCACGCAGCAGTCGGCATGGGTCTTCGTGTCGCAGTTGCGTCAGAACCTGCCCGATGCTGTCGGAGGCATACTGTGGTTCGGCACGGACGATGCCAACATGACCGTCTACACCCCGATATACTGCTGCACCGACATCGTGCCGGATGTCTACAAGGACGGCATTGATGGAGCAGGGGAGACCTCATTCTCTTTCAACAGCGCGTTCTGGGTGATGAACTGGGTTGCAAACATGGTTTATCCGCGCTATGACCTTATGATCGACGATGTGCGTGCCATTCAGTCGGGACTGGAAGACAACTACTTCGCATCGCAGAAGAGCGTGGAAGACGCAGCCGTGAAGCTGCTGGAGTCCGACCCCGAAGCCGGACGTGCGTTCCTCACCCGATACAGCGTCAGCGTGTCCGAGGATGCCATAAACACATGGCGCAAGCTGGGCGAGTATCTCGTCGTGAAGTACAACGACGGTGTCGTCAAGCGCATGCCGGCAGACAACCTGATAGGCCGCAGCACCAAGCAGCCCGAACGTCCGCTGGTACGCCCCGGATTTCCCGAAGAGTTCAAGAAGGAGATTGCACGCCAAACGGGCGACAGATATAAAGTCTACGACATTACGAACCCCTAAACGCATATAGACACATGGAAAACAAAGAATTGATCGAACAGGTGACAGCGCGTGCCAATCAGTGGCTCACGCCGTCCTACGATGCTCAGACACAGGCTGAGGTCAGACGGATGCTTGACAATCCGGACAAGACGGAGCTGATAGACAGCTTCTACAAGGTGCTCGAGTTTGGCACGGGCGGTCTGCGCGGCATCATGGGTGCCGGCAGCAACCGCATGAACATCTATACCGTCGGCACAGCCACACAAGGGTTTGCCAACTACTTGAACCGCAACTTCAAGGACCGCAAGCAGATAACGGTCGTCGTCGGCCATGACTGCCGCAACAACAGCCGCCTCTTTGCCGAGGCCGTGGCAAACATCTTCTCGGCAAACGGCATCAACGTGCTGCTCTTCGAGAGCCTGCGCCCCACGCCGGAAATCAGCTTTGCCATACGCCACTACGGTGCACAGGGCGGCGTGAACGTCACTGCCAGCCACAACCCGAAGGAGTACAACGGCTACAAGGCCTACTGGGAAGACGGTGCACAGGTGCTCGCACCACACGACACGGGCATCATCGACGAGGTCAACAAGGTGAAGGTCGAGGACGTGAAGTTCCGTGGCAATCCGGACATAATCCGTATCATAGGCGGCGAGACCGACTTCGACTACATGACAGCCGTCCGCGAAGCAATGGTCGACCAAGAGGTAATCAACAGGCAGAAGAATCTGAACATTGTCTACAGCCCCATGCACGGTGCCGGACGTGTCGTCGTTCCGCTGTGCCTGCGCAGCTGGGGCTTCGAGAACATCAACGTGGTGCCGGAGCAGATGGTCATCGACGGCAATTTCCCCACCGTCGTCAGTCCTAATCCGGAGAATCCGGAGGCCATGACGCTTGGCATAAAGCTGGGAACCAAGCTCAATGCAGACCTCGTGATTGCTTCCGACCCTGATGCCGACCGCCTTGCCATCGTTTGTCGCAACAACAAGGGAGAGTGGGTCATCATCAACGGCAACCAGACGATCATGATGTTCTGCTACTACATCATAAAGAACAAGATTGCACTGGGGCAGCTCCGCCCTACGGACTTCTTGGTCAAGACCATCGTCAGCACCGAGGTCATTGCCGAGATGGCAAAGAAGAACCACGTCGAACTGCGCGACTGCTACACGGGCTTCAAGTGGATTGCGCGTGAGATAGCCATCAGCGAAGGCAAGCAGAAGTACATCGGCGGCGGCGAAGAGAGCTTCGGCTTCCTGCCCTACGACAAGGTGCGCGACAAGGACGCTCCCGCCTCCATCTGCCTCATCTGCGAGATTGCCGCTTGGGCGAAAGACCACGGCAAGACGCTCTACGACCTGCTTGCCGACATATACTGTGAGTATGGCTTCTCGAAGGAGTTCACCGTCAACGTCGTCAAGCCGGGACGCACCGGCGCACAGGAGATACAGCAGATGATGGACAACCTGCGCAACAATCCTCCCAAGGAGATTGCCGGCTCACGGGTTACCGTCGTCAAAGACTACAAGACGCTCCGGCAGACGGTCGACGGAGTGGAGAGCGACATCACAATGCCCTCGACCTCCAACGTGCTCCAGTTCTTCACCGAGGACCACACCAAGGTGTCTGTCCGTCCGTCGGGCACGGAGCCGAAGATCAAGTTCTACATCGAGGTCAAGGGACACATCGCCGGTGTCGGCGACATGGATGCAGCCAATGCCGCTGCCGACAAGAAGATTGAGGCTGTCCGCCGGACGCTCGGCATCTGAGACACAGTCGGCACAGGCATCTCCTGCCGCTAAATCCTCATTTCCGTGGACGTACAACCATAATTCCTATGGCTGTACGTCCATAGCTTTTATGGCTGTACGTCCATAGCTTTTATGGCTGTACGTCCACAGGTTCTATGGCTGTACGTCCACAGATTTATGGCTGTACGTCCACAGGTTTGTGGCTGTACGTCCACAGACGCACTGATTTTCGTTGCCCGAGTGATGCGCATGATTTGCCTGAATGATGCGCATGATTTGCTCGAATGATACGTATGATTTGCCCGAATGATACGTATGATTGCATCGAATGATACGTATGATTGCATCGAATGATACGTATGATTGCATCGAATGATACG
>CAVDAU010000125.1:0-7173 GCA_963607015.1 Streptococcaceae bacterium | reverse complement strand
GCAAGGAGCAGATCAGGCGCATCGCCAAGCAGTGATGCTGCGTGCGGAGAGACTCTCCGCACACACATATCCCCTCCCTCATAGTCAAAGACCGCCGCGCGGTCTTGTCTTTTACGCCGGAAAGCACTACTTTCGTGCCACCGAGAATCCAAGCAGAATGAGGAAAGCACTGTTCACAGCAGTCGTGGCACTGACGACGACACTTGCAGCCGTGGCACAAGGCCACGACTTCGGCATGTGGTACGAGATAGGGGTGGAGAAACGCCTCGGCAGCCGCTGGACAGCCTCCGTCCTCGGAGAACTGAGGCTCATCGACAACCTGCGCAAGGTCAACCGCCGGGGCATCAGACCAAGTGCCACCTACCGCCTGCGCCCTTGGCTGACGGCAACGGTCGGCTACGAGCTGTTCCTCGTGAAGTCACACACGCTGAACGCCGACGGCACCTACGGCAAGCGCGGCCACTACACGCAGCATCAGGTCAATGCAGCCCTGCAGGCCGGCTACAATATCGGAGCGGTGCGCATCTCACTGCGCGAACGCTGGCAGTACGACTACCGTCCGCAGCAGACCAACAGCCAACGCTACGACTACAATGCCGAGAGCTGGGACGGAGAGGAATATGTCTTCCGCGGCAACGCAAGCCACATGCTGCGCACACGCATACAGATAGACCGCAACATCGCCACCCTGCGCCTGCGCCCATACGCCAACGTGGAACTCTTCAACGCATGGAACATACAGCGGGCACGCTACACCGTCGGCGCGGACTGGAACGCCGCACGCCACAGCTCCATACGCCTGCGCTACTTCTATGACGACATCCACCGCCCCGCCGGCACCGCCTACGCCTACAACTTCCACGTCATCGCCCTCGGCTACTGGCTGCTCTTCTGACGCTTTTATTTTTCCGTGCGGACTGCTTTATTTTTCCGTGCGGACAGTTTTCCTTTTCCATGCGGACTGTTTTCCTTTTCCATTGCGCGGTGGATAACCGTCCACTGCGCGTCGGACACATGTCCATTGCGCGTTGGACACAGGTACACTGCGCGTCGGACTTCAGTCCCATCCGCATCAGACTTCAGTCCACTGCACGGTGGACACCTGTCCATTGCGCGTTGGACTCGAGTCCATAGCGCGTTGGACTCGAGTCCACAGCGCTGTGGACTCGAGTCCGGCAATGTTTGGAAAATCGCTGGACTGGGAAAGCTCCGAAAAGCCGATGATAGTTTCGTGTTTATGAGAAGGCGATGCGACATTTTAACATTTAGGCGACGTAACCGACTGCCGCGCACAGCAGGAACAATGCACCGCACGCCTCGGAGAGGCCGGACAACAGCGGTGGGGGACACCGCCGTCATCTGCCGATGACAACGGTGTCCCCCACCTTATCACTTATCTACCTCCTGTGTGCGGTCTTACAGCGTGTTCTGCTTCAGCTTCTCCACGAACTCGCTGATGCGGTTCATCTCCTGCGGGATCTGTATCTGCTGCGGACAGTGCGGCGTACACTGGTTGCAGTTGGTGCAGTGGTCTGCCTGACGCAACTTGGGCACACTGCGGTCATAGCCCACGAGGAATGCCTGACGCGCCTTGCGGTAATCGGGGTCCTGACTGCTCTCGGGCACATTGCCTTCGTTGACGCACTTGTTGTAGTGGGTCAGTATGGCGGGAATGTCGAGCGCGTAAGGACACGGCATGCAGTACTGGCACTGGTTGCACGGTATCGTCGGGTACTCGTGTATCAGGGCGGCGGTCTCATACAGGAACTCCTTCTCGTCGTCGGTCAGCTCCACCAGAGGGGCATAGCTGCGGATGTTGTCCTGCAGGTTCTCCATGTAGGTCATGCCGCTGAGCACGCACAGCACGTCGGGATACGAGCCGCAGAAGCGGAACGCCCATGAGGCGACGCTGTTCTCATAGTTGGCCTGCTTCAGGCGCGCCACGACGTGTATGGGCAGGTTGGCGAGGCGGCCGCCGAGCAGAGGCTCCATGATGACCACCGGTATGTTGCGCTTCTCCAGTTCCTTATACAGGTATTCGCACGGCACGGCTGCTCCCTGTGCAATCTTCCAGTCGAGGTAGTTCATCTGTATCTGCACGAAGTCCGAATGGAACTCGCCGGAGTCATGGAGCTGCATCATGTAGTCGAACACCTCCACGTCGCCGTGGAACGACCATCCGAAGTTGCGTATGTGTCCGGCTTCCTTCTCCTTGAGGAAGAAATCCACAAGCCCGTTGTCGAAGTAGCGCGTCTTCAGGGCATCCACGCCCCCGCCACCGATGCTGTGCATCAGATAGTAGTCTATGTAGTCGGTCCGGAAGTTCTCCAATGACTTGCGGTACATCTGCACGCCGGCATCGAAGCTCGAATTGCTGAAGTTCGAGCACTTGGTGGCAACGAAGTAGGTATTGCGCGGGTGACGGGCCAGGGCCTTGCCCGTGGCCTCCTCGGACCAGCCACGCACGTAGACGGGAGACGAGTCGAAGTAGTTCACGCCATGAGCCAAGGCATAGTCCACAAGCTCGTTGACCGTATCCTGATCCACGCTGATGTCCCTGTCAGGGTTGTCCGGATCCTTGAGTGTCGGCCAGCGCATGCAGCCGTAGCCGAGTATGGAAACCTTGTCGCCGTTGACCGGATTGGTGCGGTAGGTCATCCGATCCACCGGCACCTCGGTGGTGTGGTGTCCGCCCTGGTCGTACTGTGTCTGGCTGCTGCCGCCGCATCCGCTCAATGTCGCGGCACCTGCCACAGCACCCGTCCCCATAAGTCCGAGGAAGTGACGGCGGTTGATGCCCACGGCCTTCGGTTGGCTATTTTCGTTTTCTGAGTTGTTCATAGTGTTTCTCTCTTTAATGATTCAACATATTGGTCTATGCGCTGCATCTGCCTCGGGATGTCGATTCGCTGCGGACACTCCGGCGAGCATTGGTTGCAACCGGTGCAACGGTTGGCCTGACGCAGACGCGGCACGCTGCGGTCGTAGCCGACGAGGAACGCCTTGCGTGCCTTGCGGTAGTTGGGGTCCCGACTGCTGTCCGACAGATTGCCCTCGTTGACGCACTTGTTGTAGTGGGTGAAGATGGCGGGAATGTCGAGCGCGTAAGGACAGGGCATGCAGTAGTCGCACTGGTTGCACGGTATCGTGGGATAGGAGGCAATGACACCTGCCGTCTCCTCAAGATAGTCCAGCTCCTCCTGCGTCAGCGGCTTCAGCGGTGCAAACGAGCGTATGTTGTCCTGCAGATGCTCCATGTAGGTCATGCCGCTGAGTGCCGACAGCACCCACTCGTGCGAGCCGCAGAAGCGGAACGCCCACGAGGCGACGCTGTTCTCAGGCTCGCGCTGTTTGAGGCGTGTCACGACGTGCATGGGCACGTTCGACAAGCGTCCGCCCAGCAGCGGCTCCATGATGGTACACGGTATCTCGCGCTTGGCAAGTTCGCCGTAGAGATACTCGGCATTGACATTCATCGGGTTCGTCGCCTTCGCATGGTTCCAGTCGAGGTAGTTCATCTGTATCTGCACGAAGTCCCAGCGGCACTCACCGCTGTCGTGCATCTGCAGCAGATGGTCGAAGACCGCCACATCGCCGTGGAACGACCATCCCAGACGGCGTATGCGCCCTGCCTCGCGCTCCTTCATGAGGAACTCCAGCAGTCCGCTCGTGATGAAGCGTTTCTCAAACAGCGGTATGCCGTCTCCGCCGCCGACGTTGTGCAGCAGGTAGAAGTCAATGACATCGACCTGAAGGTTGGTGAACGAGTCGCGGTACATCTGTATGGACTGCTCACGGAAAGCCTCGGGGTTGAGGTCGACGGTCACCGCGCCACGGTGGTTCGACATCTTCGTCGCCACATAGTAAGAGCTGCGCGGATGGCGGCTCAGCGCAATGCCCGTGGCTTTCTCCGACAGCCCCTGCACGTAGACAGGCGCAGTGTCGAAGTAGTTCACGCCGTGCTCAATGGCATAGTCAACAAGCCGGTTCACGGTCTCCTGGTCTATGACTGTCTGTCCGTTGGCGTCGGTCAGTGTCGGCCAGCGCATGCAGCCGTAGCCCAGGAGCGACACCTTGTCGTCGCCCAGCTTGGGAAACTGCCTGTATGTCATTTGGCCGATGGGGACATCTGTGGTGTGGTGTCCCGACGGGTCGACGTGCTCCGCCTGACCGCCGCTGCATCCTGCCAGCGTTGCGGCACCGGCAGCAGCTCCCGTCCCCATCAATCCGATGAAGCGGCGGCGGCTCAGCCTGTTGCCGTTCCCGTTGTTCTTGTCGTCGTGCATGGTTCGCTCCTCTCTATATCAGATTACCCTGTGCATCTGGTGACCTTCGACGTGTATCGCACTGATTGGGTTGGCGGGACACAGGTTCTCACACGCTCCGCAACCGATACATACGGCTTCGTTGATGACAGGACGCTTCAGTATCTTCGGTCCCGAACCGCCAAAGCGGCTGCGCGGGTCGGCTGCCCATGCTTCCTCGGCTGCCTTTGCCGCTTCCGGATCGATGGGCACCATCTCAATGGCGTTGACCGGACAGTGGCGTGCACAGTTGCCGCACTCCTGCCCGTCCTTATATGGTATGCAGAGGTCCTGACTCCACACGGCGTGGCCGATCTGTATCGACGACTTGTCTGCCGTGTCTATCAGCTTTATGGCTCCTGCGGGACACACCTCCGAGCAGCGCACGCACTCCGGACGGCAGTAGCCCTTCTCATAGGACATCTCGGGTTGCATCAGCGTCATGAGGTCGGTCGAGGGGCGCAGCACGTTGTTCGGACACGCCGACACGCACAGCTGACAGCCGGTGCAGTGTTGAGCCATGTTCCTCAGACTCTGCGCTCCGGGGGGTACGATTGGCGTGGCACGGTTGGGCTTGACCTTGGGCACGATGGGTGCCAGACCGCCGTCGACCTTCACGTCGGTGGCCTTCTCAATGATTTGTCCGCGAGCGACAGTGGCTGCTGCGCCTGTGGCCAGTGTGGCGAGGAACATACGCAGACCCTTGTCTACGGGAGCCTGTGCAGACTTCACGGGTGCCGGCTGTGCCTGTGCTTTCGCCTTGGCAGGCTGTGCCTTAGCGGCAGCGGGCTGTGCTTTCGGGAATGCTGTGGACAGCGACGGAACGCCGAACTTGTAGTTCAAAGCCCCGAAGTTGCACTTCTCGATGCAGTTGCCGCACACCACGCAACGGCTGTAGTCCACAGTGTGTGTCTTGAAGTCGATGCACGAAGCCTTGCAGTTGCGCGAGCACATGCTGCAGCTCTTGCACTTGTCGGCATCGAACGTGATCCGGAACAGCGAGAAGCGCGACAGGAAGCCCAGCACGGTGCCGACGGGGCAGATGGTGTTGCAGTAGGTGCGACCGTGGCGTGCCGCAAGCACACCTATCACAATGACCGTCACTATGGCTATGATGAACGTTGGCAGTGTCTTAACCCACACGTCCACGTCGTAGAAAGTGTAGCTCTCATAGTGTTCGGCGATGGAAGCCAGCACGTTGTTGCCCAGACGGTATATGGGCTGGAAGATGTTGGCGGCAATGCGGCCGAACGAGCTGTAGGGAGCCAGCAGCGCAACGAACGAGCCTACACCGGCAACCATTGCCACGACGAAGATGCCCAGCACGCTATATCGCAGTGCCGACTTGGCAGGAGAGTAGGTGTAGGGACGCTTGCGGTCGCTCTTGTTGCGGAAACGCTTGCCGAACCACGCGATTACGTCCTGGAACACGCCCATCGGGCAGATTACGGAGCAATAGATGCGTCCGAAGATTAGGGTGAGAGCCACAAGGAGAATCACCACCCCGACATTGATAGCCAGCACTGCCGGCAGGAACTGTAGCTTGGCCATCCAGCTGAAGTACGACTGAGTGACCCCTGTGAAATCGAGGAACATCAGCGTAATACAGACAAAGAACACGGTGGCCAAAATTAGTCTGACTTTACGTAACATAACACTTTTTGATTTTTGGTTTTTGTTGTTTTCTTTCGCTCAAAATAAGGCAATTATCCGTCACGGAGTGATTGCAGCGACCGCCAAAGCGAAAAAATACGGCTTCAAGACGAAACGGCGGACAGTCTTCTGCGCTATCTGTTCCGGTCAACGCGGCTGCGTTCGAGCACGTGGTTCTTCAGAATGGTGAATGCCGGATGTGCCATTGTCACATGGTTGTGCCCACCTATTTCATATATATGTGCATCCTTGTGCCCGACGACTTTCAGCATGCGCCAGAAATAGGCTGTCTCCTCATAGCGTCCCAGCATCTCCATGTCGCGGTCGCCGGAGATGATGACTATCTTCGGACAGTCGGGGCGGACATGATACAAGGGCGCAAACTCGTCGATGAGCGGCTGCGTATCCTTCATCCCTTTCTTCTGCCGGTAGGCAAAGTGGGTGATGACCTGCCCGCTGAACGGGAACAGTGCCGCTATGGAGTCGGCATCGACGCCATACTTCCCGAGCCACTTCTTGTCAAGTCCCACCATGTCGGTCAGGTAGCCTCCGGCGGAATGTCCTGCCACATAGATTTTGCCGGTGTCACCGCCATAGCGTGCCACGTTGCCGAACGCCCACGCCACGGCTGCCGCAGCGTCGTCGATGCAGTCAGACAGGTCGGCACGGTCGCCCAGCAAGCGATAGTTGACAGCCACCACACCAATGCCGCAATCCTTCAGCTCGTCGGGAACGGACTTGTTGCCGCCGGTCAGACCACCGCCGTGGAACCACACCACCACCGGATAGCCCTGCTTGTCGGTCGGGTAATAGTAGTCCAGCTTGCAACGCTCGGCGGCATAACTGTCGTCGGTTGTCGTCTGATAGGGAATGTCTTCTATGGTCTCATACTTGTACCGGTCCTGCTGCTGTTGCTGCTGACAGAATGCAGCCAATGCCACAAGGCACAGCAGGAGTGCTGTCACAATGCGTTTCATGGTTCTATGATTTGTTGTTTTTAGTTAGTCCGGTGTAAAGTTATGTATCTTTTCGTTACACGCCGACAAATCCGCGCCTTTTTCGTGCCGGTTCTACCACGGTTCTTTCATTCCGGCACATCTGCAAGTCCGTTGAAAAGCGTTTACTAACTGTTGACCAACTGTTGACTAACCATTGACCAAACCCGTGTTTTCGTTGACTAACCGTTGACTTTTCCATACTTCCGTTGACTAATTCC
>CAVDAU010000124.1:0-7243 GCA_963607015.1 Streptococcaceae bacterium | reverse complement strand
GGCATTTACTCACCATAAAAATGGGCATCCTTGGAACCCAACGATGGGCATCGTTGTGCGCCCATAATGCCCTTCTTGCCCATCAAACCCATAATGCCCATTCCATCCGTATTGCAAAACTACAACCTTTCCCGTGAAAAGAGGAACATCCTCCCCTTGATTTGAGTTTTGGGTTTCATATCCTGTGGCGTGTGTCAGACGTATAATGTCTCGAGCCAATGACATTAATGTCTCGAGCCAATGACATTAATGTCTCGGGGCAAGATGTATAATGTCTCGAGCCGATGCGATTATAGGTCAGAGAAGATGTGGCTGAATATCTTGCCGGTGACGAAAGAGCCATGGGGTGAGACGAGGATCGACGGCACGGCACAGACACGACAGAGCGGCAGGACAAAATCGGACACGTCCCGTTTTGTACCGTTTCCGTTTTGAGCTATCTTTGCCATAAACTTAGGACAACACCACCCCATGCCGACACCCATCAGAAGCAATAGCACGCAACATAGCTTTCAATATAATGCAATCCACCCCATGCTCATTACGGATTGTTACCTTGCCGCAATATTCTGCTTACATTTAGATACACAGACAAGCAAAATAAAATAAACGGTCACGGAAATCAGTACCGGCAAAGCAAAAAGCAGTAATTTAGCAGCCGAAAAGAAATAAATGACAGCAAACGACAACAAATAAGAACAAAATGCCAACGTCATTAAACTTCACAAAGATGCAGGGAGCGGGCAACGACTATATATATGTAGATGCCTCGCGCTACGACGTTCTCAAGCCGGCAGAGCTGTCTGTGCTGCTGAGTGCGTACCACACGGGCATCGGCAGTGACGGTCTGATACTCATCGGACGTGCCGGCGGCGATGCAGACTTCACGATGCGGATATTCAACAACGACGGGTCGGAAGCCATGATGTGCGGCAACGGAGTGAGGTGCGTGGGCAAGTATGTCTATGACAAAGGACTGACGCGGAAGCGCGAGCTGAAGATTGACACATTGTCGGGCATCAAGACGCTGCGGCTGCACATCGGCAGCGGCGGCAGTGTGGACAGCGTCACGGTGGACATGGGCGTGCCGCAGTTGATGTCCTTGGACAGGGGCGACGGCCATCCGCACGAAATGTTGGAGGAGACCGTGACCGCAGGCGGACGCACGTTCAGCGGCACAGCCATCTCGATGGGCAACCCGCACTTGGTGATTTTCACCGACGCTGTGGAGGGCATTGACCTTGCGGCATTGGGGTCGGAGCTGGAGAGACACCCGTGGTTTCCCGACCGGGTGAACGTGGAGTTTGCTCAGGTGCTTGACGACGGACGCATCCGGATGCGGGTGTGGGAACGAGGTTCGGGCATCACGATGGCGTGCGGAACGGGAGCCTGTGCCACGGCGGCGGCGGCACTGCTGACAAGGCGAAGCCACGGAGAGAGCGAAGTGATGATGGACGGCGGCACACTGACCCTGCAATGGGGAGGAGCCTCCGCCCATTTGTTTATGACAGGACCTGCCGATACCGTGTTCGAAGGCACGGTGGAGGTCGGCAGCGAATATGCAACGAAAGCCGAACAGACGGCGACAGACTGACAACAACGACAACAACAGAAGAAAGGAAAAGACACACAATGGCACTGGTAAACGAATACTTCACGAAGCTGCCCGAGAGCTACCTGTTCTCGGACATTGCCAAGAAGGTGAACAGCTTCAAGGTGACACACCCGAAGACACACGTCATCAGCCTCGGCATAGGCGACGTGACGCGTCCGCTGCCACAGGCATGCACCGAAGCCATGCACAAGGCCGTGGACGAGATGGGCAGTGCGGAGACATTCCGAGGCTACGGTCCCGAGCACGGCTATGACTTCCTGATAGATGCCATCATAAAGCACGACTTCGCACCGCGCGGCGTGCGCCTGACACCACAGGAGGTCTTCGTCAGCGACGGAGCGAAGAGCGACACAGGCAACATCGGCGACATTCTCCGTCACGACAACAGCGTCGGCGTGACCGACCCGACATATCCTGTCTATGTGGACAGCAACGTCATGGGCGCACGCGGCGGCGACCTGATGGCAGACGGCCGATGGAGCAACATCACATACATCCCCTGCACAGCCGCCAACGGCTTCGTGCCGGAGATACCCAAGAAGCGCATAGACATAGTCTACCTGTGCTTCCCCAACAACCCGACAGGCACAACACTGACGCACGCACAGCTGAAGGAATGGGTGGACTATGCCCTGAAGAACGACACGCTGCTGCTGTTCGATGCCGCCTACGAAGCCTTCATCAGCGAGGACGACGTGCCGCACAGCATCTATGAGATAAAGGGAGCCAAGAGATGCGCCATCGAGTTCCGCAGCTTCTCGAAGACAGCTGGGTTCACCGGCGTGCGCTGCGGCTATACCGTGGTGCCCAAGGAGCTGACCGCAGCCACACTGAACGGCGAGCGCATAGGGCTGAACCATCTGTGGAACCGTCGCCAGTGCACGAAGTTCAACGGCACAAGCTACATAACACAGCGCGGAGCTGAGGCGGTCTACACACCCGAAGGACAGGCACAGGTGAAGGCAAACATCGACTACTATCGGGAGAACGCACGGCTGATGCTCGCCGGCTTCGCCGCCATAGGGCTGCAGGCGTTCGGCGGCGTGAACTCGCCATATATCTGGCTGAAGACACCGAAAGGCACAGGGTCGTGGAAGTTCTTCGAGCAGATGCTCTACGAGGCCAACGTGGTGTGTACGCCGGGGGCAGGCTTCGGACCGAGCGGCGAGGGATATGTGAGGCTGACCGCCTTCGGACAACACGAAGACTGCAAGGAGGCGATGCAGCGCATAAGCCACCGGCTGTGACGGCAAGACAGACGGACACACAAAAGGGTATTGGTTTCAGATAAGGTAAGAAGATTGT
Organism: Streptococcaceae bacterium; assembly: GCA_963607015.1. Lineage (GTDB taxonomy): Bacteria > Bacteroidota > Bacteroidia > Bacteroidales > Bacteroidaceae > Bacteroides. The sequence goes on along the minus strand of CAVDAU010000124.1, from coordinate 4,323 downwards.
AAAAAGAAAACAAGAACACAACAGAGGAGGGAAGCAAATGAAGAAGATCGAGGCGGTCATCCGCAAGACAAAGTTCGACGAGGTGAAAGAGGCATTGCTCGAGGCAGACATCGAGTGGTTCTCCTACTACGAGGTCCGGGGCATCGGCAAGTCGCGTCAGGCCAGGATATACCGTGGCGTGATGTACGACACCAGCTCCATCGAGCGCATACTGGTGTCCATCGTGGTCCGCGACCGCAATGCCGAGCGCACCGTCGAGGCAATACTCAAGGCTGCACAGACGGGCGAGATTGGCGACGGCAGAATCTTCGTGATTCCGGTGCTCGACGCGATAAGAATACGTTCGGGCGAACATGGCGACATCGCCCTCTACAACGCCGAACAGGAGAAGTGACGCACAAACAGAAATACAACTAAGCGGCACACAGATACAAATACAACAAACAAAGTTTTTTTACAGAGAGAGAAATGACGAACATTACTGAACTCGCAAACGGACTGAACACCGTGTGGATGCTGCTGGCAGCCATGCTGGTATTCTTCATGCAGCCCGGCTTCGCACTGGTTGAAGCCGGCTTCACGCGCACAAAGAACACGGCGAACATCTTGATGAAGAACTTCATCGACTTCATGTTCGGGTCGCTGCTCTACTGGACCATCGGCTTCGGGCTGATGCACGGCATCGGATCATTCGTGGGCATGCCCCACCCCTTCAGCGCAGACTTCATAGGCATGCCTAACGGAGTGCCTGCCGACGGCTTCCTGATATTCCAGACAATGTTCTGCGCCACATCCGCCACAATCGTGTCCGGAGCCATGGCGGAACGCACCAAGTTCTCCATGTACGTCGTCTACACCGTACTCATCAGCGTGCTGATCTATCCCGTATCGGGACACTGGACATGGGGCGGCGGCTGGCTGTGTGATGCCGCCGAAGGCTCGTTCATGACGGAGACGTTCGGCACCGTGTTCCATGACTTCGCGGGAAGCACCGTGGTTCACTCCGTTGGCGGATGGATCGCACTTGTGGGAGCATTCATACTGGGACCGCGCATAGGCAAGTATGCCAAGGACGGCACGAGCAAGGCCATCCCCGGACACAACCTGACGATAGCCGCCTTGGGCGTGTTCATCCTTTGGTTCGGATGGTTCGGCTTCAACCCGGGATCACAGATGGCAGCCGCCACCGCAGCCGACCAGGCAGTCATATCCCACGTGTTCCTGACCACAAACCTGGCAGCATGTGCCGGAGGGTGTCTCGCTCTCGGCGTGAGCTGGCTGAAGTATGGCAAGCCGCTGCTGTCGCTGACGCTGAACGGCATACTGGCAGGACTTGTCGGCGTGACGGCAGGATGCGACGTGGTGTCGGCAACGGGAGCCGTGGTGATTGGTGCCATCTGCGGCACGCTGATGGTGTATGCCGTGGAGTTCATCGACAAGAAGCTGCATATTGACGACCCCGTGGGCGCAAGCTCCGTACACGGTGTCTGCGGATATACGGGCACACTGCTGACGGGACTGCTGTCGACATCCGAGGGCTTGCTGTATGGCCACGGATGGGGATTTCTCGGAGCGCAGGTGTTCGGAGCAACGGTGGTCAGCCTGTGGGCTGCCTGCATGGGATTTGCCATATTCACCGCCATGAACCGCATACACGGTCTGCGCGTGGATCGTCGCATCGAGGAGGAAGGCCTTGACATCTACGAGCATGGCGAGGCGGCATACAACAGTTGAAGCAAACAGAGTGAAACAAGATACACACATTGAGTACATTCAAGAAAGAAACCAACTAAAAGTTTAAACCAACAAATAAACAAAAGCTTATGTCAACACTAAGATTTAAAGTGGTAGAGACGGCGTTTCAGAAGAAACCCGCAAAGGTGGAAACCCCTTCGGAGAGACCGTCGGAGTATTTTGCCAAGTACGTCTTCAACCGTGAGAAGATGCGCAAGTATCTGTCCGCAAGCACCTATGAGAAGCTGACAGATGTCATCGACAACGGCACGGTGCTGGACCGCAGCATCGCCGACGAAGTTGCCGAGGGCATGAAGAGATGGGCCATAGAGATGGGTGCGACGCACTACACGCACTGGTTCCACCCGCTGACCGAGGGCACAGCCGAGAAGCACGACTCGTTCATCGAGCACGACGGCAAGGGCGGTGTTGTCGAGGAGTTCAGCGGAAAGCTGCTGGCACAGCAGGAGCCGGACGCTTCGAGCTTCCCCAACGGCGGCATACGCAACACCTTTGAGGCTCGCGGATATTCGGCATGGGATCCCTCGTCGCCGGCATTCATCGTGGACGACACACTGTGCATCCCTACCATATTCATAGCATACACGGGCGAGTCATTGGACTACAAGGCTCCGCTGCTGAAGGCCCTGCATGCTGTTGACAAGGCAACGACGGACGTGTGCCGCTACTTCTACAGCGACGTGAAGAAGTGCTACGCCTACCTTGGCTGGGAGCAGGAGTACTTCCTCGTGGACGAGGGACTGTATGCCGCACGCCCTGACCTGCTGCTGACGGGACGCACGCTGACGGGACACGACAGTGCCAAGAACCAGCAGCTCGAAGACCACTACTTCGGAGCGATACCGCCGCGCGTGGCTGCCTTCATGAAAGACCTCGAGATCGAGGCTCTGAAGTTGGGCATACCATGCAAGACACGCCACAACGAGGTGGCTCCCAACCAGTTTGAGCTGGCTCCCGTCTATGAGGAGTGCAACCTGGCAGTAGACCACAACATGCTCATCATGGCACTGATGCGCAAGGTGGCACGCAACCACGGCTTCCGCGTGCTGCTCCACGAGAAGCCCTTCAAGGGAGTGAACGGAAGCGGAAAGCACAACAACTGGTCATTGGGGACAGACACCGGCGTCGGACTGATGAGCCCGGGCAAGACACCTGTGGACAACCTGCGCTTCATCACGTTCATCGTGAACACGCTGGCAGCCGTCTACCGCCACAACGGACTGCTGAAAGCCAGCATCGCAAGTGCCACGAACGCACACCGTCTGGGAGCCAACGAGGCACCTCCTGCAATCATCTCGAGCTTCGTGGGCAAGCAGCTCAGCGAAATCCTTGACCATATCGAGAAGAGCGACAAGGAAGACCTGCTGAAGATTAGCGGCAAGCAGGGTATGCGCCTTGCCATCCCGTCGATTCCGGAACTGATGATAGACAATACCGACCGCAACCGCACAAGCCCGTTTGCCTTCACAGGAAACCGCTTTGAGTTCCGTGCCGTCGGCTCGGAGGCCAACTGCGCCTGCGCCATGATTGCGCTGAACACAGCCATGGCAGAGCAGCTCACCGACTTCAAGAACGATGTCGACGCACTGATTGCCAAGGGCGAGAAGAAGGAAGCCGCAATACTCGACGTGATACGCAAGTACCTGAAGCTGAGCAAGCCCGTACACTTCGACGGCAACGGCTACAGCGACGAGTGGAAGGCAGAGGCTGCACGCCGCGGACTGGACTGCGAGACGAGCGTGCCGGTCATCTACGACAGCTATCTGCGCGAAGACAGCATCAAGATGTTCGAGAGCATGCAGGTGATGACCAAGACCGAGCTTGAAGCACGCAACGAGGTCAAGTGGGAGATGTACACAAAGAAGATTCAGATCGAGGCGCGCGTACTGGGCGACCTGGCGATGAACCACATCATCCCCGTGGCAACGAGGTATCAGACACAGCTCATCGACAATGTCTACAAGCTGAAGAGCATCTGCACCGAAGATCAGGCGGCGAAGCTGTCGGCGAAGAACCTCGAGCTGATCGAGGAAATCTCAAGCCGCACAGCCTTCATAAAGGAGCACGTCGACGAGATGGTCGAGGCACGCAAGGTGGCAAACAAGATCACGGACGAGCGCGAAAAGGCCGTGGCATACCACGACAACATCGTGCCGCGCATGGAGGAGATACGTTACCACATCGACAAGCTGGAGCTTATCGTGGACGACTCCCTGTGGACGCTGCCCAAGTACCGTGAACTGCTGTTCATCAGGTAAGGCGGCAAGCCACCGCGAATCTGTCAGGCGTGGACGGCAGATGCCAAGTCCCGTCTGACAAGATCCGAATAGAGAGAAGACTAAAGGATTTATTTCTTTTGTTGGTTGTTTTAAGTTTGCTGCGGAGTGTGGCTGTGAAGCTGCGCTCCGCTTTTTCTTTATGCCCACACGCCACAGGACATGAATATCGGTGTTGGGCATCGGGTGCTGTAACGCATTGAAAATCAGTGTTTCCATGGCTGTACGTCCATAGGATCTGTGGCTGTACGTCCATAGGTTCTATGGCTGTACGTCCATAGACTTGTGGCTG
>CAVDAU010000123.1:0-7263 GCA_963607015.1 Streptococcaceae bacterium | reverse complement strand
TCTGCGCCATATCGCATATCCAGAGGAGAGACTTGATGCGAGTTCACGCCGTTGCAGCAGCATTGTGCTTGCTGAACTTGCGGTACTGCATGGCCAACATCACAGCCGCCACAATGCTGGCGATGAGGTCGGACACGGGCATGCTGAACCACACACCATCCTCGCCGAAATAGTTCGGAAGAATAATCACCAGCGGCAACAGGAACAGCATCTGACGCGTCAGCGACAGGAAGATGGCCTTGCCTGCCATGCCTATGCTCTGGAAGAAATTTGACGTCACCATCTGGAAACCCACCACGGGGAAGAACATGACGATGATGCGCAGAGCCTTTACGGAACGGGAAATCAACTCCTCGTCGGTGGTGAAGATGCGGATGAGAGGCTCGGGGAAGAGCATTGACAGTGCGAAGAATGCAGTCATGACGGCCGTTGCACAATATATGGTGAGGCGCGTCACCTCATTCACACGACGGTACAGACCTGCACCGAAGTTATATCCGGCGATGGGCTGCATGCCCTGGTTGAAGCCCATGACTATCATCACGGCAACAAACACCAGTCTGTTTGCCAGTCCGTAGGCACCGACCGACAGGTCACCGCCGTAGCGCAGCAAGCCCTGGTTTATGAAGATGACGAGCACACACGATGCCAAATTCATGAGGAATGGCGACATGCCGATGGCGAGCGAATCCAGCACGATGCGTCGCTCCATGCGGAACGCACCACGATGGAAGTGGAGCAGTTCGTTGGGATTGCTGAAGAAATGCAGCTGATACATCAGCGCGACAAACTGCGCCACGACGGTGGCCACAGCGGCACCACGTATGCCCATGTCAAGACCGAAAATGAAAATGGGGTCAAGCACGGTGTTGATGATGACAGTGGCTATGGTGGCATACATCGCCTGACGCGGATGTGCCGAGGCACGCAGCAGGGCGTTCATGCCGAAGTAGAGATGGGTAATGACGTTGCCAAGCAGGATGACCTGCATGTAGTCGCGGGCATAGCCTATCGTGTTGTCGCTCGCACCGAAGAAATAGAGTATCGGGTCAAGAAACATGAGTGCGACCACCGTCAGCGCAAGTCCGAGGATCACGTTGAGGTCCACCACATTGCCCAGCACCTTCTGTGCAGTGGCATAGTCTTTCTGCCCAAGGCGCACAGACACCAGCGTGGCCGCTCCCACGCCGACCAATGAACCGAAAGCCGCACCGATGTTCACCAGAGGAAAGGTGATGGCCATGCCGGATATGGCATAGGCACCCACGCCGTGCCCGATGAAGACACTGTCGACCATGTTGTAGAGCGACGATGCCGTCATGGCAATGATTGAAGGTAAGGCATACTGCATCAGCAGTTTGCTGATTTTGTCCGTTCCTAAAGCTTTTGCATCGGTGATATTTGCCATAAGACTTTTCCTGTTTTGGGCGGCAAAGGTACTACTTTTGGGACAAATGGGGAGACCGTGTGTGAAAAGTTTAGTACCTTTGTCACCAAGTATTCATTGAAATATCATTCTACATGAACATTTTAGAATTAAGTGAACAGGAGATTATCCGCCGCAACAGTCTTGACGAGTTGCGCAAGATGGGCATAGCCCCATATCCCGCAGCCGAGTACGAGACCAATGCTTTCTCCACCGACATAAGAGCCGAGTTCAAGGACGAAGCCGAACCGCGCGAGGTGTCGATAGCCGGACGCATCATGGGCAAACGCATCATGGGCAAAGCCAGCTTTGCGGAACTACAGGACTCGAAAGGGCGCATTCAGGTTTATATTACACGTGACGACATCTGCCCGACAGAAGATAAGGAACTATACAACACCGTGTTCAAGCGTCTGCTCGACATCGGCGACTTCGTCGGTGTCAAGGGCTTCGTGTTCCGCACGAAGACAGGCGAGATTTCGGTGCATGCGCAGAGCCTGACACTGCTGTCCAAGAGTCTGAAGCCGCTGCCGATAGTGAAGTACAAGGACGGAGTGGCATACGACAAGTTTGACGATCCCGAGCAGCGTTACCGCCAACGCTATGTGGATCTGATTGTGAACGACGGCATCAAGGAAACATTCATCCGGCGTGCAAAGGTCATCAGCACCATGCGCCGCTTCCTCGACGATGCCGGATATACCGAGGTGGAGACACCGACATTACAGTCGATACCCGGCGGAGCATCGGCACGTCCCTTCATCACACACTTCAACGCGCTCGACACGGACATGTATATGCGCATCGCCACAGAGCTGTATCTGAAGAGGCTCATCGTCGGCGGCTTTGAGGGAGTGTATGAAATCGGCAAGAACTTCCGCAACGAAGGCATGGACCGCAACCACAATCCGGAGTTCACGTGCATGGAGCTGTATGTGCAGTATAAGGACTACAACTGGATGATGAAGTTCACCGAGCGTATGCTTGAGACCATCTGCATGGCCGTGAACGGTTCGTCGGAACGGGAGATTGACGGCAAGACCATCAGCTTCAAGGCTCCATACCGCCGTCTGCCCATCCTTGATGCCATAAAGGAGAAGACCGGCTATGACCTCAACGGCATGGACGAGGAACAGATACGCGAGGTGTGCCGCAAGCTGAACATGGAGATCGACGACACGATGGGCAAAGGCAAGCTGATAGACGAAATCTTCGGCGAGTTCTGCGAGGGCACATTCATCCAGCCGACGTTCATAACCGACTATCCCGTTGAGATGTCGCCGCTCACGAAGATGCACCGCTCAAAGCCCGGACTGACAGAACGCTTCGAGCTGATGGTCAACGGCAAGGAGTTGGCCAACGCCTATTCAGAACTTAACGACCCCATAGACCAGGAGGAACGCTTCAAGGAGCAGATGCGACTGGCTGCCAAGGGCGACGACGAAGCCATGATTATCGACCAAGACTTCCTGCGTGCACTTCAGTACGGAATGCCTCCCACGAGCGGCATCGGCATAGGCATTGACCGCCTCACGATGCTGATGACGGGCAAGACCTTCATTCAGGAGGTGATACTGTTCCCGCAGATGCGTCCCGAGAAGACTGCGCCGAAAGACCCCGCATCGAGATACACCGAATTGGGCATCCCCGAGAAGTGGGTGCCGCTGATCCAGAAAGCGGGATACAACGTCGTCAGCAGCATGAAGGATGTCAATCCGCAGAAGCTGCAGATGGATATTTGCGGCGTGAACAAGAAATACAATCTCGGGCTAAAGAATCCTTCAGTGGAGGAGGTGGCAGCATGGCAAAGCAAGATCTGACATTGGGCAAGCACATTGCCGTGTTGGGCGGCGGCAGCTGGGCAACGGCAATAGCCAAAGTGCTGCAGGAGCACGAGGCACACTTCACGTGGTATATGCGGCGCGATGACCGCATTGCCGACTTCAAGGAACTCGGGCACAACCCTGCCTACCTCACCGACGTGAGGTTCGACACTTCCAAGATTGAGTTCAGCTCGGACATCAACGACGTGGCGGCAAAGAGCGACATACTGATTTTCGCCATTCCTTCGCCATACCTGAAGTCACACCTCAGCAAGCTGACGGTCGACCTGAGCGACAAGATACTGGTCAGTGCCATCAAGGGCATCGTGCCCGACGAGAACATGTCTTTGTCGCAATACTTCCACAGCTGCTACAACGTGCCGGAGGAGCACATACTGGTGATGAGCGGTCCGAGCCATGCCGAGGAGATTGCCCTCGAGAGGCTGACATACCTGACGTGGGCCTGCAAGGACACGTCATTGGCACGCACCTTCGCGGAGCGCATCTCCGGCAACTACGTCATCACGTCGGTCAGCGACGATGTGCTGGGCATTGAGTACGGTGCTGTGCTCAAGAACATCTACGCCATCATTGCCGGCATATACTTCGGACAGAAGTATGGCGACAACTTCCATGCGGTGCTGATCACCAATGCCATAAAGGAGATGCGCCGCTTCCTCGATGCCGTTGCCCCGAAGCAGGGACGCGACATCTGCGACTCCGTCTACTTGGGCGACCTGCTCGTCACGAGCTACTCGCAGTTCAGCCGCAACCGCGTGTTCGGCACCATGGTGGGACGCGGCTACTCGGTGAAGGCGGCACAGATAGAGATGGAGATGGTGGTCGAGGGACAGTATGGTGCCAAGTGCCTGAAGGAAATCAACGGCAGGTACGGCATCAAAATGCCCATACTCGACACCGTGTACCATATATTATATAGCGGCACCGGCGTGAGGGACGCGCTGAAGCGGCTTACCAAAGAATTCAACTAAAAACCCAAACATACAAAAAACATCACATCTATTATGATCACATTAAGCATCGAAAAAACCTTCGGGTTCGTTTCAAAAGAGAATGTTTTCGGATATGAAGCCAAAGCCAAGGCTGCACGTCAGGCTTTGGAGAACGGCACCGGCAAGGGCAATGACTTCCTGGGCTGGCTGCATCTGCCGTCTTCGATCACCAAGGAGTTCATCGCCGACATCAATGCCACGGCACAGGTGCTGCGCGAGAACTGCGACGTTGTGGTTGTAGCGGGCATCGGAGGCAGCTATCTCGGTGCACGTGCTGTCATCGAGGCTCTGTCCAACAGCTTCGCATGGTTGCAGCAGGACAAGAAGAACCCCGTGATTCTCTATGCAGGAAACAACATCAGCGAGGACTATCTGCACGAGCTGACAGAGTTCTTGAAAGGCAAGAAGTTCGGTGTCATCAACATATCCAAGTCGGGCACGACCACGGAGACTGCCTTGGCATTCCGCCTGCTGCGCAAGCAGTGCGAGGAGCAGATGGGCAAGGAGCTGTCGAAGAAAGTCATCGTCGCCATCACCGATGCGAAGAAAGGTGCGGCACGCCTCACTGCCGACAAGGAGGGCTACAAGTCATACGTCATCCCCGACAACGTCGGCGGACGTTTCTCCGTGCTCACGCCGGTGGGCTTGCTGCCTATAGCGATTGCCGGATTTGACATCGCGAAGCTGGTTGAAGGTGCAAAGATCATGGAAGAGGCCACAGGCGCAGATGTTCCGTTTGAGGAGAACATGGCAATGCAGTATGCTGCCGTGCGCAACGAATTGTACCGCCACGGCAAGAAGATTGAGATTTTGGCAAACTTCTGCCCGAAGCTGCACTACGTCAGCGAGTGGTGGAAGCAGCTCTACGGCGAATCGGAAGGCAAGGACAATCTCGGCATCTTCCCCGCATCTGTCGACTTCACCACAGACCTGCACTCAATGGGACAGTGGATTCAGCAGGGAGAACGTTCAATCTTCGAGACCGTGATCTCCGTGGACAAGGTGCAGTACTCGGTGGAGTTCCCGCACGACGACGAGAACCTTGACGGACTGAACTTCCTGGCAGGCAAGCGTGTCGACGAGGTCAACAAGATGGCAGAGCTGGGCACACAGCTGGCACACGTCGACGGTGGCGTGCCAAATATCCGCATCACCGTGGAGACTCTCGACGAGAAGAACATTGGCGAGCTGCTCTACTTCTTCGAGGTGGCTTGCGGCATCAGCGGCTACATCTTGGACGTCAATCCGTTCAACCAGCCGGGCGTTGAGGCTTACAAGAAGAACATGTTCGCACTGCTCAACAAGCCGGGCTACGAAGCCGAATCGAAAGCCATTCAGGAGAGACTCGGCAAGTGATGGATCTCCAATCAAGCATAGCCCGCTACCTCAACGGTAGCGGGCATTCTTGCATCCGGCTGAAGGCTGTGCTGTTCGACATGGACGGCGTGCTGTTCGACTCAATGCCCTATCACGCCAAGGCGTGGGTCGCGTCGATGTCGAAATACCATCTGCCGATGACGGAAGAAGAGGCGTTTCTCAACGAGGGACGCACGGGAATGAGCACCATAAACCTGGTGTACCGCCGCATGTACGGGCAGAATGCCGCGAAAGAGTTTATTGACGAAATCTACGCCGACAAGTGCAATGAGTTCTCCAAGTTCCCCGAACCGGAGCGTATGCCTGGGGCATTGGAGCTGCTGCACAAGCTGAAGCAGGGAGGCATCACGCCTGTATTGGTCACCGGATCGGGACAATATTCCCTCTTCGACCGCATCGAACGCGAATATCCCCGCCTGTTCTCCAAGGACAAGATGGTGACGGCCTACGACGTGCATCACGGCAAGCCCGATCCCGAACCCTACCTCATGGGACTACAGAAGGGCAACATCAGTGCCGACGAGGCAATAGTGGTGGAGAACGCCCCCATAGGCGTAGAGGCGGGTGTGGCAGCAGGCATCTTCACCGTAGCGGTCAACACCGGTCCGCTCGACGACTCCGTGCTTCTCCGTGCAGGAGCCAACATCCTCTACCCCTCCATGCAGGCCTTCTGTGACGACTGGGAGCACTTCAAGGCACAGTTGGACAAGACGGCAGAGTAAACAGAACTTCCCACACGCACATCAGACAAAATGAGAGACAATCCCGACGAACAATTCCCCGTAGTCGACGAAGACGGCAACATCCTTGGAGCCGTCAGCCGTGGTCATGCCCACGACGGCAGCAAGATTCTTCACCCTGTGGTGCATCTGCACGTCTTCAACAGCCGTGGCGAGTTGTATCTGCAACACCGTCCTGCATGGAAAGACATACAGCCTGACAAATGGGATACAGCCGTGGGCGGGCATGTCGACCTCGGGGAGAACGTACACCAAGCCCTTGTGCGCGAAGCCGGCGAAGAGCTTGGCATCACCGGTTTCGCTCCCGAAAGCCTCGGACATTATGTCTTCGAGGGCAGGCGGGAGAGAGAACTCGTCTACGTGCACCGCTGCACCTACGACGGAGACATCCGTCCGAGCAAGGACGAACTGGACGGAGGCCGCTTCTGGACGAAAGACGAAATCGCCTCAAACATCGGCAAAGGCATCTTCACCCCCAACTTTGAAAGCGAATACCAACGCTTCTTCCTCTGACAACACCCCTCTATCTGTCCCTCGTCCAAGCCGCCAAGTCGGAGAAGAGATACAGAGAAAGCTCGTATCAGCCAACCTAAGTCATGTCAGAAGACGGTCTAACGATGGGCATTCATAGCACCTATGAATGGGCATCCTTGGAACCCAACGATGGGCATCCATAGACAGCCATGATGACGGATGTTGGGGGCACGGTGTCCATGTCCTGTGGCGTGTGCGCCTCTCCGAGGGTGCACCGCACACCCATCCTTGACGTGTGTGTCAGTCGGTATAATGTCTCTTGCGCAGTTCCTCGGCGGCATCGCACAACTCGTCGTACCACTCCTGCCCGAACAGGCGGACAAGCGGGTCGCGCAGGAACTCATAGACAC
>CAVDAU010000122.1:0-7308 GCA_963607015.1 Streptococcaceae bacterium | reverse complement strand
AACTATAACGGAGGTATAGTGTGTCGAAAATATCTGCTCGTCCATTTCGTGACGGCTCACAATAGTGAAACACACCCTGTTGTTCTGTGCCAGAATGTCACTAAGCAGACTCTCGGCTACTGTGTGGTGGATATAGAACTTGCCGTCCGAATAGCCGTAGTTCAAAGGGACACCATATGGCATACCGTTCCGGCCGGCAACGCAAAGCGTACCCCAATCCTCTGTCTTGATGACTTGCAGAACTTCTTCGTCTGTCATCAGTCGTTCTTTTCTTCTCATAGCTTTATTTGTTTTACAGGCAAAGATAGCAATGCCTTTAAATAAATCCATGTCTTGGGACACGGGAGAAAAAAAGGAAAATATAGCGGATAAAAGAGTAAGAGCCGATCCGTGCACATTTCGTTACTTTGCACCGGAGAAGAGGAAGCCCAATCTACCATGACAACAAAGGAACAACAACAGATAAAAGGTAAAGAGACAATGAATAGAAAGATTATTGCAACTGCACAGGCAGTGTTGGCAGCCGGAGCCGTCATGGCTCAGCAACCCATAACCATTGTCAGGCAGGGCGAGTTCACCGTTGGCGGACAGACCATACAGCGTGACGGTGTCTATGATAACAACAAGTTCGTGGGCTGGGCAGAACAGGACGAGACAGGGCAGAGCTATCGCGGGGATCATGCGTATGTGGAATATCAGATTCCGCAGAATGCACACAGGACATCGCTCATCTTCATTCACGGCTATGGCGGCAGCGGTGCCTGCTGGCAGACTACACCCGACGGTCGCGACGGCTTCCAGACACTGATGCTCCGCCACGGGTGGCCGACATACGTGATGGATCTCCCCGGACGCGGACGTGCGTCGCGTGCCGTCAATGAGGCACAGGTCAAGCCTGTGGCCGACGAGATGTTCTGGTTCGACATCTGGCGGATGGGCACTTGGCCCAAATGGAACGATGGCGTGCAGTTCCCGCGCGACTCCGTGTCGTTGTCGCAGTTCTTCCGCCTCATGGTGCCCAACCTCAGCAACGGACAGCAGGACGTGCCGTCAATCAGGCAGACCGTGGAGCGTGTGGGCGAGAGCGTTCTCGTGACGCACTCGGCAGGCGGCATCCTTGGATGGCTTGCCGGATTTGACCCCAAGGTGAAGGCCATTGCCGCCTATGAGCCGGGAGGATATGTGTTCCCCGCAGGTGAGGTGCCGGACCCCATAGAGGGACTGACCGGCGGTGTCCGTGGCGTGGAGATACCGGCGGAACAGTTTGCCGAGCTGTGCAAGAAGCCCATGGTGCTCTATTTCGGCGACTACATACCGGACACGGTGTCGGACAAGTTGGGTGACGAGAACTGGCGTGTGCGCCTGCAGATGGCACGCCTGTTTGTGGAGTGCGTGAACCGTCATGGCGGCAAGGCAACATTGGTGGAGCTGCCCAAGGAGGGCATCCACGGCAACACCCACTTCCTGATGCTCGACCTCAACAACGATGTGCTGGCGGATATGCTCGACAAGTGGCTCAATGAGAATGTACCCATGACGGCAGACAAGACGGCACAACACGTGGAGAATCCCGCGCAACGCGCGGACATGCCGTTTGAGTTCGGACGCATGTTGCCGTCCGACCGCTTTCATGGCGAAGCCTGGCGCAACGACATCATCAATCTTGACCCGGTCTATAACTTCCCGCAGACCAACGTCATAACATTCTCCCCCGGGGCGCACGGCGATTGGCATCGCCACGGAGCCATGGACATACTGGTGGCAGCCGGCGTGGGGATATATCAGGAAGAGGGCAGGCCGGCACAGATAATAAGACGTGGCGACGTGCTGCACATTCCTGCCGGCGTGCGCCATTGGCACGGTGCGGCACCGGGCAGCTGGTTCCAGCAGATAGTGACCTACGACTCCGCATGGCAGCCTGCGGCAGACTATGCCGACGGCGACAACACCGTGTCCGACGAATACTATGCGTCCATGCAGATGACGGAATATCCTCATCAGAACAAATCCGGCCTGAGCATGTTTGCCCCGGGTGATTCACTGCTGCAACTGCCCACATTCACCGGTCCTGTACGCCTATCCATCACATTAGGCAGCGACAACGTGTCCGGAGCACCGGAGGTGCACAACGTGGTGTTTGAGCCGGGAGTCTACAACGCATGGCACGAACATGCCGGCGGGCAGATACTCCTCATCACAGACGGCACGGCCTATCACCAGATAGAGGGCCGTCCTGTCGAGGTGCTTCATGCGGGCGATGTGGCTAAGTGTCCCCCGGGAGTCAAGCACTGGCACGGTGCGGCACCGGGTAGCAGGATGGCACACCTGGCCACAAACACCAACCCCGACAGAAAGGGCGTGAAGTGGTATGACTTCCTGAGCAAGGAAGAGTATGACAGGATAAGAGATACGAGTGCAACAAAATGAAACAAGAACATAACACAATGAACAGATTTAAAACCGTATTTGCAATTATGGCAACATTTACAGCAATAGGCAGTGCCACGGCACAGCAACAGCAGTATGGCGATGAAGGCCCGACATTGATTCCCAACAAGCTGGGATTGGTCTATGAAAACGCCATCGAAGAGAACATCCGGGGGGAGGTGAACATACACCGTGTGTGCTACATGGTCGACGGCATTCCCGTCATAGCCAACGTCTACACGCCTGCGGGCTATGACCCGCAGAAGAAGTATGCGGCAGTCGTGGTGGCTCACCCCAACGGCGGCAGCAAGGATCAGGTGGCAGGGCTGTTTGCACAGCTGCTTGCCGGTGACGGATTCGTCACCATTGCCTTCGATGCACGCTATCAGGGTGAGAGCGGCGGCATGCCGCGCCGCACAGACAAGCCCGCAAACCGCATCGGTGACATCATGGGAGCCGTGGACTACATACAGAACTATCCCGGTGTCGATCCCGAGCGCGTGGGTGCTATGGGCATCTGCGGCGGTGGCGGCTACACCTATGCCACGGCACAGCGCGACCACCGCATCAAGGCCGTGGCGACACTGAGCATGTTCAATACCGGTGACGTGCGCCGCAACGGATATATGCGCACGCAGACCGGAGACACGATGCAGCGACTGTATGAGGCCGATCTGGCACGACAGAAAGAGGCGGCAGGAGCCGAGCCTGAGATGGCGGGCTTCATGAATTGGACACCCGAGGAAGCACGCCAAATAGAGGTCGACCTCTATCGCGAGGGCTTCTTCTACTACGGCGTGACGCACAAGACCCCCAATGCTCCGGGCACATATCTCAAGAGTTCGCTCATCGACATGATGGCGTGGGATGCCACAGACCACGCCGACCTGCTTACGCAACCGCTGCTCATCATGGCAGGCAGTGAGGCCGACAGCAAGTACATGAGCGACGAGGCATTTGAAAAAGCCGTCAATGCCAAAGACAAGGAAGAGTTCATCATCGAGGGTGCAACCCACATCCGCACATACTTCGTCAAGGAGTATGTGGATCGGGAACACGCCAAGGTGCGCGACTTCTTCCTGTCGAAGTTGTAAGAGGCGAAGTCCGCGCCACAAGGTCGTCGTGCGCGATGACCGTCTATAGACACAGAAGGGGACACGGCTTTTGCCGTGTCCCCTTCTGTGTTCATATTCCCGTTATGGCTGAAGGACGGGATTACCTGACGCCCTCGTCGTTGTAGTTCAGCCGTACACCACGGCTGCTGTAGACGTTCTTGAGGAGACCGCCTTCTTGAGGTTCGCCCTTCACGGTGCCTTCGCGCAGCTGTGTGCACAGCTCGCCTATGTCCTTTACGCGTTGGAGCGTTTCCATGTTGCTGCCCATGTAGTGCCCCGGATACATGCGCTCTATGCCATACTTCTGCATGAAGTACGCCATCTTCTCGCACGTCGTTATCTGCGTGGTCAGGTTGGTCGTGATCAGCAGGTTGCCCGAGCCAAAGGCATCGCCGCTGAATCCCCAACCCTTGGCTCGTTCGAGGAACGTGGCCGAGCCGGGCGTATGTCCGGGGGTGAAGATTGTCTCTATGACGCGGCCTCCGAGGTCGAACATCTGTCCGTCGGTCAGATACTTCTTCTCTCCGGGGTAGCCCTTCATGAACATGGGCGTATTCACTTCGTCTGCGGCGTTTATCCAGATGCTCTCCCAGTCGTTTATCGCGTCTCCGGTGTGGTCGGGATGTACGTGTGTCGCTATGAGTGTGACGGGCTTTGACGTGATACCCTCAACGATTTTGCGCAAGCCGGGGATGTGAGTGCCGGCATCGATCAGTATGCTCCCGTTGTCTCCTTCCACGAGATAGATTGTCTCGTTTGCCATCAGGTGGCCGTTGCCCTCCCATGTGTGGTCGTCTATCCGGCGGATGACGACGTTGTCGTCCTTGTAGACCTCCTTCTCACTGTACTTCGGCTCCCATGTGGGACGGTTGCCGACCAACCGCTCAATGTCCTCCTCATTGGCTCCTGCTGCCGCATGAACCACGCCAAACATCCTGTCCGGAGCGATGATCGCAGCACCTGCAAGTCCGAGGTTCTTCAGTAGTGTCCTTCTTTTCATTGTGTTATCCTTGTTTGAAATGTTCAGTCCGTAAAATTAGGAAAATATTCACCATTTCCGAAATCTCCGTGTACCGGTCGGCAAGCAGCTCGCCGATGGTCTGCCGCCGCGCACGTTGGAGACGTTCACGTTCAGCGTGTGGCGGTGTCCGGTTGCAGCTCGCGCTCCACGCACGTCAGCAGGCAGAGCTGGTTGCGCGTGCGGACGAGGTTGTGCGTGGGGTAGAGCGTGCGATAGTAGGTGTCGCCGTTGAGATAGTCGGTCAGGAAGCGCACGCACTGCATGTAGGGGAACAGGGCGGTGGCGTATGGCAACAGCTCCTTTTCGATCGGCGTGATGAAGCCTGCCGCTCCCCGCAGGTAGCCTTCGGTGAAAGCGCGGTAGATGTCGTGGCGGAAACGGACGTGGCTGAGGTCGGCATCGTCCTCGGCAGTGGCGTTGGCGGCGGTGCGCAGGAAGTCGCCGTAGTCGGAGAAGATGAAGCCCGGCATCACGGTGTCAAGGTCGATGATGCAGAGCACCTCGCCCTGTGCGTCGAACATCATGTTGTTCACCTTCGTGTCGCAGTGGCAGATGCGCTTCGGCAGCAGTCCCCGGCGGTGCAGATCCTCGGCCTGACACATGTAGGCGGCACGGCGGCGTATCTCGCCGACGATGTCCTGCACCTCGTGCAGGCGGTTGGCGGCATCGGCGTGTATGGCATCGTCGAGCTGCCGCAGGCGGAACGACATGTCGTGGAAGTGGGGGATGGTCTCGCCGAGCGGTGTCTCTAAGTCGGAGAGCATGGACTCGAACGTGCCGAATGCCTGTCCGGCACAGCGCGAGTATTCAGGGTTCACGAGGTCGTAGGTGTAGGCATCGGGGATGAACATCATCAACCGCCAGTATTCTCCCGTGGCATCGCGCCACCACGTGCGGCCTGTGTCCGAGGGCATGAAGCGCAGCACGCGGCGGTCTATGTCCGACGCTCCGGCAGCTTGCAGCTTGGCGCGTATGTGTGCGGTGACGGTCTCGATGTTGCGTTGCAGCAGATCCACGTCGCCGAACACGGACGTGTTGATGCGCTGCAGCACGTAGTCGGGTGCAGACGGCGGCACGGTGGTCACCTTGTATGTCTTGTTTATCAGTCCTCCGCCTATCGGAGCCACGTCTGCCACCGTGCCTTCGATGGCAAAGTGCGCCACGACGTGTGTCAGGTCGCTTCCGCTCATATATGTCTCCTCCTCCTCATGGATATGTCTGCCGGTGTGGCTTCCTCACTCCGCAAACGCGTAGGAGAAGCCCTTAACCTTGTCTTGTCCGCCGCGCGTGAAGTCCGGTACCTCGACCGGTGCACTGCCGTTCTCGAGCGAGATGGCAGACAGTTCGCCGACGCAGCACCACTCTGCCAGGTCGTAGACATCCATGTCGAGCGGCAGTCCGTTGCGCAGGCAGTAGACCAGACGGTAGTCCATGATGAAGTCCATGCCCCCGTGTCCGCCCACGGTCTTTGCTGTTTCCTCAAGGTCAGGTGTGAGTATCGGGCTGCGGTACTGCTCCATCAGCTGCTGCTTGGCAGTCCCGTCTATCATCACCTCGCTCTCTTTCTCGGCACCCTCGGGCAACAGCTTGGCGTCTATCTGCGACGGCTTGAAGCACAGCTGCTCCACGGGATACTTGCCGGCATAGCCCTTCGTGCCCACGAGCTGGTACATGCGGCTGTATGGGCGCGGCGTCATGACGCTGTGCTCCAACAGGATGGTGGCACCGTTCTCCGTGCTTATCATTGTGGTGGTCTGGTCGCCGTTCTTGAAGCCGTCGGCGGTGCGTCCGCTGTTCTCCTTGATATATGCGGGGCCGTTCACCGCTTTTGTGTCCATTGCCACGAGCGTCTTCATCCTGTCGCCGCGGTGCAGGTTCAGTGCCTGCGCTATGGGGCCGAAGCCGTGCGTCGGATAGACATCGCCGCGATGTGTCTCGTTGAAGTCCATGCGCCAGTTGTTCCAGTACTCCTTCCAGTAAGGATCGAGATTGTGCAGATATGCGCCCTCGGCGTGCAGAATTTCGCCGAACAGTCCGTGCTGCGCCATGTTCAGAGCCGTCAGCTCGAAGAAGTCATAGCAGCAGTTCTCAAGCTGCATGCAGTGCCGGCGTGTGCGTTCCGAGGTGTTGATGAGCAGCCAGATGTCGTCGAGCGATGTTGCCGACGGCACCTCGATGGCGGTGTGCTTGCCGTGCTCCATGGCATAGACAGCCACAGGCACGTGGTGAACCCAGTCGGTGGCTATGTAGACAAGGTCTATGTCGTCGCGGCGGCACAGCTCTTTATATATGGTGTCGTTCCCGCTGTATGCCGCCGCCTCGGGCAGGCCTGCACGACGCAGAATCTGCCGGCAGGCATCCACGTTCTCCGGCACCACGTCACACAGAGCCACAATCTTTGTCCCGGGTATGTGCGTGAAACGTTCCACAGCTCCCGGTCCACGCATGCCCAGCCCCACGAAAGCCACGCGCACGGTGTCGAGTGCGGGAGCCGTGAGCTGCAGCACGTCCGTCTGTCCGGCAGGGCGTTCGGGCACTGCCACTCTTATTGGTTCACGGGCAGTGCCGTCGTTCTGTGTCCGGCCTCCCGTCGTCGTGCATGCGGCAATCACAAGGCCGC
The DNA here is from genome assembly GCA_963607015.1 of Streptococcaceae bacterium. Lineage (GTDB taxonomy): Bacteria > Bacteroidota > Bacteroidia > Bacteroidales > Bacteroidaceae > Bacteroides. The sequence continues at coordinate 125 of CAVDAU010000122.1, read as the reverse complement.
CAAGCACAGCTGTGCAGATTTCTCGTATCATGCTTGTCAAAATGTTTTTGTCTAATGCGCCTCAAAATTAGGCATAAATCTCTGTATCTGCAACCGCCTTTCTGTGGCTGTACGTCCACAGTTCT
>CAVDAU010000121.1:0-7427 GCA_963607015.1 Streptococcaceae bacterium | reverse complement strand
ATTTTAACATTTAGGCAACGCTGTCGATTGCCGTGCGCCTCGGAGAGGCCGGACAATAGCTGTGGGGGACACCGCCGTCATCTGCCGATGACAACGGTGTCCCCCACCTTATCATTTCCATCCCTGTGTGTCCGTCAGGTCAGCTTGTGGATGACAAGTCCGGAGCGGAGCTTGGGTTCGAACCATGTGGCCTTGGGCGGCATGATCTTGCCGCTGTCGGCAATGTCCATGATCTGCTTCATCGTGACCGGATAGAGCGCGAGGGCGGCTTTCATCTCGCCGCTGTCCACACGCCGCTTCAGCTCGCCAAGGCCGCGCAGGCCGCCCACGAAGTCGATGCGCTTGTCCGTGCGCAGGTCCTTGATGCCAAGCACCTTGTCGAGGATGAGACGCGAGGATATGTCGACGTCGAGCACGCCGATGGGGTCGCTGTCGTCGTAGGTGCCCGGGCGTGCCGTCAGGCTGTACCACTGTCCGCCGACATAGAGCGAGAACTCGTGCAGGTGCTGCGGACGGTATTCTGCCGTGCCTTTCGGCACGACCTCGAAGTCCGCCGTCAGCGTCTCGAGAAAGCGTTCCGTCGGGAGTCCGTTGAGGTCTTTCACCACGCGGTTGTAGTCCAGGATGGTGAGCTGCGATGCCTGGAAGCAGACAGCCATGAAGTAGTTGTACTCCTCGCTGCCCGTGTGGTGCGGGTTCTGCCGTGCCTTCTCCGCACCGACGAGGGCTGCTGCCGCCGAGCGGTGATGCCCGTCGGCGATGTAGAGCGACGGCATCTTCGCGAACTCCGACGTGACGACGGCAATGTCGTCGGCCTCACCGACCACCCAGAACCGGTGGCGGAAGCCGTCGACGGGAGCGATGAAGTCGTACTCCGGCGGCGTGGCGGCATAGCGCATTATGAGGCTGTCGAGGGTGCTGTTGTCGGGATAGGCGAAGAACACCGGCTCGATGTTGGCATCGTTGACGCGCACATGCTTCATGCGGTCTTCCTCCTTGTCGCGGCGCGTCAGCTCGTGCTTCTTGATGACACCGCTGAGATAGTCGTCGACGTTGGCACACACCACGAGTCCGTACTGCGTCCTGCCGTTCATGGTCTGGGCGTAGATGTAGTAGCAGTCGTCGGCGTCCTGCCGGAGCCAGCCGCGGTCCAGGAACTTGCGGAACTCGGCGGCGGCACTCTCGTAGACGCGCGGGTCGTACTCCGAAGTACCCTCGGGGAAGTCGATCTCCGGCTTGATGATGTGGTACAGGCTCATCTCATTGTCGCCCGCTTCGGCACGCGCCTCTTCGGAGCTGAGGACATCATACGGACGGCACTCCACCTTCTCGACAAGCTCTTTGGGCGGACGTATGCCCTTGAAAGGTTTAATCTTTGCCATAGGCCTTCTCCAAATATGTCCTTACTTGTTTACCTGGAACTTGCGGTTGCCGTCCTTGAGGAAGCCCACGATCTGACGCGCGGCAGCGATGCCGGCGTTGATGTTGGCCTCGGCTGTCTGTGCGCCCATCTTCTTAGGCGTTGCGAAGTAGCGTCCCCGGTATTTCTCGGCAAACTCGGCAGCAGCCGCGGGAGCGATGTCGGTGATATACTTCAGGTCGGTGCGCTCATCGAGCAGTTTCATGAGTCCTGCCTCGTCGATGACCTCCTTGCGGGCGGTATTGACAAGTATGCCGCCCTTGGGCATGCGGTTCACCATGTCGTAGTTGATGGAGCCTTTTGTCTCGTCCGTTGCCGGTATGTGCAGCGACACGATGTCGCACAGCCCGAACAGTTCTTCCGTCGAAGCCGCGGCATGGACACCGGCAGCCTCGATGGCCTCCTTGGGACAGAAAGCATCGTAGGCATGGATTTCCATCTCGAAGCCACGCGCGATGCGTGCCACGTTGCGGCCTACATTGCCGAACGCCAGGATGCCGAGCTTCTTGCCTTTCAGCTCCGTGCCCGCCTTGCCGTTGTAGAAGTTGCGGACGGCGAACACCAGCAGTCCGAACACGAGTTCAGCCACGGCGTTTGAGTTCTGCCCCGGAGTGTTCATGACGCACACGCCGTGAGCCGTGGCGGCTGCCAGATCCACATTGTCGTAACCGGCACCGGCACGCACCACAATCTTGAGCTGCTTGGCTGCGTCGAACACCTCGCCATCGATCGCGTCGCTGCGTATTATCAGTGCGTCGGCATCCTTCACGGCATCGAGCAACTGCTGCTTGTCCGTGTACTTCTCAAGCAGTGCCAATTCGTAGCCGGCAGCCTCAACCTCTTTCCTTATGCCGTCCACCGCAACGGGGGCAAACGGCTTCTCAGTAGCTATAAGTATCTTCATGTCTCTCTGTGTGTGCTTTTAGTGGTTGCGTTCAAATTCCTGCATGCACTCAACCAGTGCCTTGACGCCCTCAAGAGGCTGTGCGTTGTAGCACGAAGCACGGAATCCGCCTACCGAGCGGTGTCCTTTTATGCCGACCATGCCCTTTGACGTTGCAAAGTCGAGGAACTCCTTCTCAAGGTCGCTGTACTCCTCCGCCATGACGAAGCAGATGTTCATGAGCGAACGGTCTTCAGGCACGACGGTACCACGGAACAGCTTGTTGCGGTCGATCTCGCCATAGAGCAGTTCGGCACGCTCCTTGGCGCGGCGATCCATCTCAGCCACACCGCCGTTCTTCTTGATCCAGCGCAGTGTCTCCAGTGCGGAGTATATCGGAACGACCGGAGGCGTGTTGAACATCGAGCCTTTCTCCACATGCGTGCGGTAGTCGAGCATCGTCGGTATCTGACGGCTGACGTGTCCCAGTGCGCTGTCCTTGACGATGACGAGCGTGACACCCGCCATGGCCAGGTTCTTCTGTGCACCGGCGTAGATGCACTCATACTTGGCGGCATCTATGGGACGGCTGAAGATGTCCGACGACATATCGGCAATCATCGGCACAGGCACGTCAAGTTCATGACGGATCTCCGTGCCGTAGATGGTATTGTTGGTCGTTATGTGCAGATAGTCTGCATCGGCAGGACAGGTCCAGTCCTTGGGGATGTATGTATAGTTGGCATCGGCAGACGAAGCCACCTCGACCGTCTCACCGAGGAGTTTGGCTTCCTTCATGGCCTTCTTTGCCCAGACGCCGGTATTCAGGTAGGCAGCCTTCTTCTCGAGGAAGTTGTAGGGCACCATGCAGAACTCCAGGCTTGCGCCGCCGCCGAGGAACAAGACAGAATATCCCTCCGGCAGGTCGAGGATCTCCTTTATCAAAGCCACCGCTTCGTCCACCACGGGCTGGAAATCTTTCGCACGATGGCTTATCTCCATCAGTGACAAACCTGAACCGTTGAAATCCAAAATCTGTTTGGCTGTTGCCTCAATCACCTCACGCGGCAAGATGGAGGGACCGGCATTAAAGTTATATTTCTTCATAAGTAAGAGTGTGTTTGATTAAACATCTTAGTCTTTTTAGAGGTTGCTAAGTTAGACATAAATATATGTACAAACAAAAAGAGGAGGCCTTTATTTGGCTTCCTCTATCAAAGTGCGCATCCCCTTGATTTTCTCATGGCTGACCAACGTCATAAGCTGTTTCACTTTGACACGCCGGACGGCGGCGAAGGCGTAGCGGTCTTTCACGTCGACAGCCCCCAAGTCGCTGCGCTCAAGCCCACCTTTCTTATATAGGAAGCCAACGATGTCCACCTTGTTGAGCTTGTCCTTCTTGCCGCGACCGATGTAGATGGTACTCCATTCGGGTCTTGGCGGCGCAGGCGTGTCTTCAGGCAACCGGTATTCCACGGTGTCCTGCCTGTCCACGTATTCCGGCAATTGCTCTTCGGGACCGAGAAGCATGAACACCGATCCTTTGGCATCCCAGCGTGCCGTGCGCCCGTTGCGGTGGGTGAAGGCTTCTTCATTGACAGGCAGATGATAGTGCACGATGTTCTCGACGACGGGGATGTCAAGTCCGCGCGATGCCAGGTCGGTCGACACGAGCACCGGACACGAGGCGTTGCGGAACTTATAGAGCGAGCGTTCGCGGTCGTCCTGCTCCATGCCGCCGTGGAACATGTCGCAGGGGAAACGGTTTGCCTGCAAGAAGCCGGTGACGCGCTCCACGCTCTCGCGGTAGTTGACAAACACCATCGTGGGCGCACTGCCCAGCGTGCACAGCAGTTGCAGCAGCGTGTTCAGCTTGTCCTTCTCCGGCGACTTGACGACGTTCAGCGTCAGGCGTTCCCTGCTCTCCACCATTTGGCGGAAGTCCAGCTTCACCACGCCATCCTTGCCGGCACGCCTGCCGTCGGCATTGCCGCTAAGTCCCACGAATTGCGGAATCTGCACGGCATCGGTGGCAGACGTAAGCACGCGCTTCTTCACATGCGGCAGTTGGCTTATCACGGCAGACATCTCGTCTTCAAATCCCAGCTCCAGACACTTGTCGAACTCGTCTATCACCAATGTGCGGACGGTCGAGGCATCGAAGTTGTGCTTGCGCAAGTGATCGTTCATGCGCCCCGGTGTGCCGATGATGATCTGCGGACGGTTGCCCGTCATGGCGCGGTGTTCGTCCATGGCGGGACGGCCGCCGTAGCAACTCATGCCACGCAGCGGCGTACCCATGCTCTTGAACACGGTCTCTATCTGCAGGGCCAGCTCGCGCGACGGCACCAGCACGACAGCCTGCACGTCATCGCCCGAAGCGTCGAGCGCGTCGGCAAGCGGCAGCAGGAATGCCAGTGTCTTGCCCGTACCCGTGGGCGACAGCAGCACCATGTCCTTGTCTATCTTGAAGGCATCGACGGCTGCACGCTGCATGGCGTTCAGCTCACTGATGCCCAGTCGGGAAAGTATCTTGTCTGTATCCATACGTCATTATAGTCAAAACAATGATTCCGCCACAAACCACACTATCGGCACAAGCAGTGCCGGAAGCATGTTGAGTGTCTTGCAGTCTTTGAGTTTCAGCAGCGACAGCCCCGATGCCACAATCATGAGTCCGCCCACGATGAGCAGTTCTGCCATGAGAGCGTCGCTGACGGCATCGGCAGAAATGGATGCCACGAGATAGAACGCGCCCTGCCAGCAGAACAGCACGGCAGCGGCGGCGATGACACCGATGCCGTAGGTCGAGGCAAACACAGCCGACGACACGAGGTCGAGCGTGGCATTGGTGAAGAGGAACGTGTTGTCGCCATTGAGCGCACTTATCACGGGGCCGAGCATCGACAGCGGCCCGATGCAATACAGCAGGATGGACAGCGAGAGACCCTGTGCCAAGTTGTTCCTGCTCCCGCCATCGCCGCCGGACTTGCTGTGGTCGAAGCGGTCGACAAGGCGGTGAAAGCGTCCGTCGATGTCAAGAGCGGTGCCTATGACACCACCCAAAGCTATTGAAACGATGAAGAGCACCGGATATTCGCTCTTCGCGAAGTTGCTGATGGTGGCATTAAGTCCTATGGCAATGCTTGCCAGTCCCAGTCCCGTGTACAGCACATCCTTGTATTTCTCCTTGATGCCACGGTTCAGCACGGCACCGGCTATCGAGCCTATGATGATTGTGCCTGTATTCACTATCGTCCCTATCATTGCGCTACCTTTCTGTTTTTTTCAGTGCGCAAAGGTAGCGCAAATCAGGCACAGGACAAAGGGGCACTGCCGTCAATAGGCATTCTTGTCGCCCTTGATGGTGGTGATGATGGTTCTGTATATGATGAACAGGTCGAGGCCGAAACTCCAGTTCTCAATATACCAGATGTCGTGTTTCACCCTGCCTTCCATCTGTGACAGGTCGGTGGTCTCTCCACGGAAGCCGCTGATTTGGCTCCATCCGGTTATGCCCGGCTTCACCATGTGGCGCATCATGTACTGCTCTATGAGCTTTGAATACATCACCGTCTGTCTCTGCATGTGCGGACGCGGACCGACGACACTCATGTCTCCAATCAGGACATTGATGAACTGAGGCAGCTCGTCGATATTGGTGTGTCTCATGAACTTGCCCCACTTGGTTATGCGGGGGTCGTCCTCCGTGGCCTGCAACGTATCTGCCTGGTCGTTGACCTTCATGCTGCGGAACTTCAGGCAGTAGAACGTCCGTCCGTTCAGTCCGTTCCGTTTCTGCCGGAAGAACACCGGACCGGGCATAGTCACCTTGGTTATTATCGCCACGATAGCAGCAATCGGAATGAACAGGGTGCAGAGGAACAGCAACGAGAAGACAATGTCGAAAGTGCGCTTTGCCAAGCGTCGCCACGGGTTGGTTAGCGGACTGTCATAGATGGTCAGCACGGGCACGTTCCCGATGGTCGTGAAATACAAGCGGTTATTGATGCTACCGCCCAACGACGGCAGACTGTAGAACGTCACCATGTTGTTCACGCAATAGCGCATCAATGGCTTGACCAACGCCTCCGTGTCTGCCCCCGTAGAGCAGAACACCGCACTCACGCCCGTGTGCGTCTTCAGGAAATCAAGAATCCCGGCCGTGCCGCCGAGGTATCGGCACCCGCCGTCGTCCATACCGGAGCTGCGGGTTCCGGCAAAGTAGCCAATCACCTTGTAGCCCCACTGCGGATTGTTTGCCATCTCGCGATACAGGCGCGTGATGTCGTCGCCCTCCCCAAGGAGCACGACCTCATCGTAATTGCCCGGGCGAAGACGGTAGTAGCATACGAGCACGAACATCGACAGACGGAATCCCGCACACACGACAAACGCAAGCGCATACATCAATATCCCGGCCCGCCACGACATGACACTGATGTGGCAGACATAGAGCAACACGGTGCAGATGACGGCAGTCGTCAATACGTTCTTCAGCACCAGATAGAGTATCTGCCAGCGGCTGGCATTGCGCCGGTTCAGGATTGTTCCGCCACGCCACACCACAAACGCATAGACAACGCCGATGATGGCCAACGACGACTTTGCGCCCGGCAGAATCCACATCTGCCCCGGGTCGCCCTGACTGAGCAGGACGATGACGTAGATGATGCAACACAAGACTACATCAACCGCCATCACCAACCCTGTTATCATCTGATTATGTGATTGGGACGTGTACATTACCCCCCCCCGTTCTTTCATTCTTCATGTCACTCTATTATGCCTTTATTTACACAGTCCTGCTGTACACATATATATAATCGCAGCAACTGCGAAATATTGCATCCAGCACCTTGAATTTTTCAATTCATGAATCACATCTGTCGCCACACCGCCGGCGAACCGTCACAGCCGTTGTGGCCTTGAGACGGTTCAGCCTCAACCGGCAAGCCGATACCTATTGCAAAGATAAATGTTTCAAACGGATGTCAAACTATACAAATGCACATTTTATCCTGACACACCACGGTTCTTTCATTTATCCATATTATGTGGCGTGTGTACTCTAAGTTTGCCGAGGATTGCGGCGGAGCCGCATAACAATGCAAAGACTTGAGC
>CAVDAU010000120.1:0-7477 GCA_963607015.1 Streptococcaceae bacterium | reverse complement strand
GTCCTTTCACATCGTTCGATGTGAGCATTCACAACGGTCGATGTGAACGTTCACAACGTTCGATGTGAGCACTCACAACGGTCGATGTGAGACGACTTAGGTTAATATCTGACACGACTTATATTGCCTTCAACAACCTTTTCTCCTATATTTCTCTCTTCAGGACGTGGCTGCGGGGCAAACGAAAGCAGGCCGGAAAACCTGTGGTTTCCCGACCTGCCCTGTTGATTTCTGTCTCTGCGTATGCCGCAGCAGCTTTATTTCTCAGGAGCGTCAGCGACTTTCTGTATGCTGTCGTTGGCAGCGGCAGCAGCTTCCTCGGCTGCCTTTGCAGCTGCTTCGGCAGCCTTCTGTGCGTCGATGTTCTCCTCGGCAGCCGCGCTGACGGCTGTTGAATCGGCTGTTGACTGTGTCTCACCTGTGGCATTGCCACCGCATGATGCGAACGACAGGGCTGCGAAAGCCACTGCCATGAATACTAACTTTTTCATTTGCTTTTACCTTTTTAAACTAATAATACGTTTTCTAAAAACCGGCGCAAAGGTACTGTGTTGCCCGATATGGTGTCATCGGCATGACAGTTTTTTTTGCTGTCCCCCTGCGTTTGGTCTGCGGTTCGCGCTTCTTGCCTGTCTTTGTGGCAGGCAAGGGGCATGTCGGCAGGGCAAAATCGGACGGGGTTCGCTTTGCTCTGTCTTGTGCTTGCACTATCTTTGCCGACGGATGAAAGAACGAAAAACATTCTGAGCAGATGAAGAAAATCCTAACAGACCTGACCGTGGTCTCAAATACGCCGTGCGGGCAGGGCTTCACGCTGATGAAGCTGCAGGCAGATGTCGCCCTGCCGCCCATGCGCCCGGGGCAGTTTGCGGAACTGCGTGTCGACGGCTCGCCGTCGACGTTCCTGCGCCGCCCCATCTCGATAAACATGGCAGACGCGGAGCGGCGTCAGGTGTGGTTCCTTATACAGTTGGTGGGCGACGGCACGCGCCGTCTGGCATCCCTGAAGGCCGGCGACAGGCTGAACGCAGTCCTGCCGTTGGGCAACGGCTTCACCCTCGCCCTGCCTGCCGGAGCACGTCCGCTGCTCGTGGGCGGCGGAGCCGGAACAGCACCGATGCTCTTCCTGGGGAAGACACTGAAGGACAGCGGGGTGCAGCCGACGTTCATCCTCGGCGCACGGACGCAGAGTGCCCTGACGGAGATGGACGAGTTCATGGAGCTGGGCAACGTGAACGTGACGACAGAAGACGGCTCGCTGGGCGAGCGCGGCTATGTCACTCAGCATACGGTGCTCCGCGACGGAGGCTTCACGCACGTGTTCTGCTGCGGCCCCAAGCCCATGATGATGGCTGTGGCACGCTATGCACGCGGTGCGGGCATTGAGTGCGAGGTGTCGCTCGAGAACAAGATGGCGTGCGGGCTTGGGGCGTGCCTGTGCTGCGTCGAGAACACCGTCGGAGGACACCGCTGCGTGTGCACCGACGGGCCGGTGTTTAACATAAACGATTTGTTATGGCAGATTTGAGAACCAACATAGCAGGACTGGAGCTGAAGAACCCCGTGCTGACGGCATCGGGAACCTTCGGCTACGGAGTGGAGTTTGCAGACTTTGTGGAACTGGAGCGGCTTGGCGGCTTCATCGTGAAGGGCACAACGCTGCAACCGCGTCAGGGCAACCCGTATCCGCGAATGGCAGAGACACCGGCGGGCATGCTCAATGCCGTGGGCCTGCAGAACAAGGGCGTGCACCACTTTGCAGAACACACATATCCACAGCTCGCGGGGCTGGACACCAACGTCATTGTCAATGTCGCCGGTTCGTCGCCCGAGACCTATGCCGAGACGGCAGCGGTCATCAACGGGCTGGACCGCATCCCTGCCATTGAGCTGAACATCTCGTGTCCCAACGTCAGACAGGGCGGCATGACGTTCGGCGTGGATCCGAAAGCGGCGGCAGAGGTGGTGTCGGCGGTCAGGAAGGCATACGACAAAGTGCTGATTGTGAAGCTGACACCAAACGTGACGGACATCACCGAGATTGCGCGTGCGGTGGAGGATGCCGGAGCCGACAGCGTGTCGCTGATAAACACGCTCATGGGCATGGCCATCGATGCCGAACGCCGTCGCCCGATGCTGTCGACGGTGACGGGCGGACTGTCCGGTCCCTGCGTCAAGCCTGTGGCTCTGCGCATGGTGTGGCAGGTGGCTCACGCCGTGAAGATTCCGGTTGTGGGACTGGGCGGCATAATGAATGCCACCGATGCAGTGGAGTTCCTGCTGGCAGGAGCGTCGGCGGTGGAGGTCGGTACGGCAAACTTCGTCAATCCGGCTGCCACGCAGGACATCATCGACGGGCTTGACAGCTATCTTGACCGCCACGGGTTCAAGTCGGTCAACGACATCATTGGTGCGCTCGAGGTTTAGGCGTACCTCTACGGAGAGGCGGCTACGCGCAGGGGTAGGGGTCAGTCCCTGTCTCCCGTGTACTTCCGCCACAGGTCGGGACGCAGACGCTTGGTGCGCTCCACGCTCTGCTCCATCTCCCATTCCTTGATTTTGGCTTCGTTGCCCGACAGTAGGATGTCGGGCACACGCCAGCCGTTGTAGTCCGACGGCCTCGTATAGACAGGTGCCGACAGCAGCCCGTCCTGAAACGAATCCGACAGTGCCGACTGTTCGTCGCTGATGGCTCCGGGTATCAGTCTCACGATGGCATCCGCCATTGCCGCAGCGGCAATCTCGCCGCCGGTCAGCACGAAGTCGCCGATGCTTATCTCTTTCGTTATGAGATGTTCGCGTATGCGGTAGTCAATGCCCTTGAAGTGACCGCACAGTATTATCAGATTTCCTGCCAGTGACAGGGTGTTGGCCATGGGCTGCGAGAACTGCTCGCCGTCGGGCGTGGTGAAGATGACCTCGTCATAGTCGCGCTCGGCCTTCAGGGTCTCGATGCACCGCTCCACAGGCTCGATCTTCATCACCATGCCTGCAAAGCCGCCGAAGGGATAGTCGTCGACACGGCGGTAGCGGTCCTGCGTGTAGTCGCGCAGATTGTGCAGGTGTATCTCCACCAGACCCTTCGTCTGTGCGCGTTTCAGTATCGATGTGTTGAAGAACCCCTCTATCATCTCGGGGTATATGGTGATGATGTCTATGCGCATGGCTCTCTATACATATATATAATGGTGGGTACAAAAGTAGTGCAAGTTGGGCGTACAGCCAAGCGGGGCTGCAGGCAAAAGAATTTTTTGAGTGAAAGGTGTCGGTAACAAGTTTTTGGCTATCTTTGCAGCCTGCTTTGACAGAAAAGGTTTTAATTTTTAAAGAAAAGACTAAATGAGCTTACTTTCTGAAAAGTTAGGGAAATATACCGAGCCACAATACTACAAGTCGAAAGGTATATATCCATACTTTCGCACCATAGACAGCCATCAGGGCACAGAGGTGATGATGAGCGGGCACAAGGTGCTGATGTTCGGGTCGAACGCATACACAGGCCTGACCTACAACGACAGGATTACCGAAGCGGCCATAGCCGCCACACGCAAGTACGGCACGGGATGTGCCGGTTCCCGTCTGCTCAACGGTACGCTCGACATACACGTGCAGCTCGAGAAGGAGCTGGCGGAGTTTGTCGGCAAGGACGATGCCCTGTGCTTCTCCACCGGCTTCACCGTCAATGAGGGAGTGATTCCGCAACTTGTGGGACGCGGAGACTACATCATCTGCGACGACCGCGACCACGCGTCGATTGTCGACGGTCGCCGTCTCTCCTTCGCCACGCAGCTGAAGTACAAGCACAACGACATGGAGGCTCTTGAGAAGGAGCTGAAGAAGTGCGAGCCGAATGCCATAAAGCTGATTGTCGTGGACGGTGTGTTCTCCATGGAGGGAGACTTGGCAAACCTGCCCGAGATTGTACGGCTCAAAAAGAAATACAACGCAAGCATCTACGTGGACGAGGCCCACGGACTTGGTGTCTTCGGCAAGCAGGGACGCGGCGTATGTGACTACTTCGGCGTGTCGGACGATGTCGACATCATCATGGGTACGTTCAGCAAGTCGCTGGCATCGCTCGGCGGCTTCGTGGCAGCCGAGGAGCCTATCATAAACACACTGCGACACAGTGCACGCTCCTACATCTTCCAGGCTTCCATGACACCTGCATCAACAGCGGCAACACTCGAAGCCCTGCACATCATTCAGGAAGACCCAACCATTCAGGAACGCCTGTGGGACATCACAAGCTATTCCCTCGACGCTTTCCGCAAGGCCGGATTTGAGATTGGCGACACACATTCGCCCATCATCCCGCTTTATGTGCGCGACACCTACAAGACGTTTGAGGTCACCAAGCTGGCCTTCGACGACGGCATATTCATAAATCCGGTCATCCCGCCCGCCTGCGCTCCGCAGGACACGCTTGTACGTGTGGCTCTCATGGCGACACACACACGCGAGCAGGTGGACTATGCAGTGGAGCACCTTGGAAAACGTTTCAGGGAGCTTGGCATCATAAAGTAACCGGACAGACAGCATGAGCCGGCGCACGCTGTTGCGCAGGTCGGCATAATCCTCCACACGGGACACCGTGTGGAGGATTTTTATTTCACGGCATCATAATTTGCAGTTGTCGCGGAAACAATGTAGCTTTGGGGAGGACTAAAACCGAAACAGCTATGTTGACACAGCAAGACAAAGACTTTTTAGCACAAAGGGGCATCACGGAGGAAACGGCAGAACAGCAGATAGAATCCTTCAGACGCGGATTCCCCTATCTGAAGTTGCACGCGGCAGCCACCGTAGAGAATGGCGGCATTGAACGTCTGTCCACAGAGGATATGGACTTCTATCTGAAGGCGTGGGAAACCTATACTAAAGACGACAAGAAGATAGTGAAGTTCGTACCAGCATCGGGTGCGGCAAGCAGGATGTTCAAGGATTTGTTTGCCTTTGTCGATGCACCTTATGACACACCGACGACCGACTATGAAAAGACGTTCTTCGGAAACATAGACCGTTTTGCCTTCAAGGGCGACTTGGACGAAGCGTGCCGCAGACTGTATGGCAGCGACATCGACGCCCTGCTCGAGGCGGGACGCTATAAGGACGTCGTGAAGGCGTTGCTCACCGATGGGGGATTGGACTATGGCGACCTGCCCAAGGGATTGCTGAAGTTCCACCATTATAATAAGGAAAGCAACGCCGACCGCATGCCGTTTGAGGAACATCTTGTTGAGGGCGCACTGTATGCCACCAACCGCTCGGGCATGGTGAACGTGCACTACACCGTGTCGCCACAGCATCGCGAGCTGTTCAGGAAGAAGGCAGAGGAGGTCGTGTCTAAGTATGAACGACGCTATGACGTGCACTATAACGTGGACTTCTCGGAACAGAAACCGAGCACAGACACGCTGGCTGTGGACATGGACAACAAACCTTTCCGGAATGACGACGGCAGCCTGTTGTTGCGCCCGGGAGGACACGGGGCACTGATAGAGAACCTTAACGAGATAGATGCCGATGTTGTGTTTGTGAAGAACATAGACAATGTGGCCAGTGACCGCATGAAGCCGGACACCGTGCTGTATAAGAAGGTGCTGGCAGGAATGTTGGTCACACTGCAACAGAAAGCGTTCTACTATCTGAACCTGCTGGAGAGCGGAAAGTACACCCACGAACAGGTCATTGGCATCCTGCAGTTTGTCCGGCACCGGTTGCACTGCAAGAACCCCGAGGTCAAGAACCTGGAAGATGCGGAACTCGTGATTTATCTCAAGCACAAGCTGAACCGCCCGATGCGCGTCTGCGGAATGGTCAAGAACGTTGGCGAGCCCGGCGGCGGACCGTTCATGGCATATAATGCCGACGGTACCGTATCGTTGCAGATTCTGGAAAGCTCGCAGATAGATATGGATGACCCCGAGAAGAAAGCCATGTTCCTGCAAGGCACGCACTTCAACCCCGTGGACCTGGTCTGCGGCATAACGGACTTCCGGGGGCATCCGTTCGACCTGACCAAGTACGTCGACCGTTCCACGGGATTTATCTCGCACAAATCGAAGAACGGACGCGGACTGAAGGCACTGGAACTGCCGGGGTTATGGAACGGAGCCATGAGTGACTGGAACACCGTGTTCGTGGAGGTGCCGCTGAGCACGTTCAACCCCGTGAAAGTGGTGAACGACCTGCTGCGCGAGGCGCACCGGTAAGACGTAGAGACAGTATAACACACATATATTTATATATATCACACATCTATTTATCAAGGAATGAAAAAGATACTTCTGCTCGGCTCCGGTGAGCTGGGAAAGGAATTTACAATAGCCGTGAAGCGGTTGGGACAGTATGTGGTTGCGTGCGATGCCTATGACAACGCTCCTGCCATGCAGGTGGCTGACGAACGTGAGGTGTTCAGCATGCTCGATGGCGACGCACTCGCCGCAGTGGTCAGGAAGCACCGTCCGGACATCATAGTGCCGGAGATAGAGGCCATACGCACCGAGAAGCTCATTGAGTTCGAGAACGAGGGCATTCAGGTTGTGCCGTCGGCGCGTGCCGTGAACTACACCATGAACCGCCGTGCCATCCGTGACCTGGCGGCACAGGAGCTTGGAGTGCGCACAGCCAATTACCGCTATGCAGGCACGCCGGACGAGTTGCGCAAGGCCGCTGCGGAGATAGGGTTCCCTTGTGTCATCAAGCCGCTGATGTCCTCGTCCGGACACGGACAGAGCGTGGCACGCTGTGAGGCCGACCTTGAAGGTTCGTGGCAGAGTGCGTGTCAGGGCAGCCGTGGCGACATACGTGAGGTCATCGTGGAGCAGTTCATCAGTTTCGACTATGAGATTACGTTGCTGACCGTGACGCAGCAGGGCGGTCGTCCCACGCTGTTCTGCCAGCCCATAGGACACGTTCAGAAAGGTGGCGACTATCGTGAGAGCTATCAGCCGTGTCCCATGCGTCCCGAGCATCTGGAGGAGGCACAGCAGATGGCTGCCAAGGTGACGGCGGCACTGACAGGAGCCGGCATCTGGGGCGTGGAGTTCTTTGTCAGCAACAAGGATGGCGTTTATTTCTCCGAACTGTCGCCGCGTCCGCACGACACAGGCATGGTGACCCTGACCGGATGCCAGAACTTCAGTGAGTTTGAGCTGCACGCACGCGCAGTGCTGGGACTTCCCATTCCGTCGGTGAAGCAACTGCGCATGGGAGCCAGTGCCGCCATCCTCTCGCCCGTAGAGACCAAGGGTATGCCTGCGTTCAGCGGCGTGGCCGAAGCCTTGAGCGAAGACGACACCGACATACGCATCTTCGGCAAGCCCGTGTCGCATGTGGGTCGCCGCATGGCAGTGATGCTGTGCTCGGCACCGTCGGATGGCGACATCAATGCCCTGCGCGACAAGTGCAAGCGTCTGGCGGCATTGGTCAAGATAGGCAGTGCCGACTGACACAACCTGCCTGTGACAAAAAG
>CAVDAU010000119.1:0-7598 GCA_963607015.1 Streptococcaceae bacterium | reverse complement strand
CTACTATGATGTGAACATCAAATATGGGCGTCTGAAAGAGATTGAGGCGTTAGCAGATTCGTGTAATTCATGCAATCCGTGTTCTGCAAAATGGACTTTCGTGCATGATTCTATTGCCAATAAGGAAGCAATAGAGAAGATTTTCACGGAAAATGAGATTGCTGTTGTCGTGAATCTTGCAGCTCAGGCCGGTGTCCGCTATTCGATTACAAATCCGGATGCCTACATCCGGAGCAATCTCATCGGATTCTACAACCTCTTGGAGGCTTGCCGTCATCATCAGGTGGAACACTTTGTCTATGCCTCTTCTTCATCCGTTTATGGCTCGAACAAGAAGGTTCCGTATTCCACGGACGATAAGGTGGACAATCCTGTGAGCCTCTATGCGGCAACGAAGAAGAGTAACGAGCTGATGGCGCATGCCTATAGCAAGCTATACAATATCCCGAGCACCGGTTTGAGATTTTTCACTGTGTATGGTCCTGCCGGTCGTCCGGACATGGCGTACTTCGGCTTTACCGACAAGTTGGTGAAAGGTGATACCATTAAGATTTTCAACTATGGCAACTGCAAGCGGGACTTTACTTATGTAGACGACATCGTAGAGGGCGTGGTGAGAATCATGCAGCATGCACCGGAGAAGCAGGACGGTGAGGACGGTTTGCCAATACCTCCATACAAGGTGTATAACATCGGCAACTCGCATCCGGAGAACCTGTTGGAGTTTGTGGACATCTTACAGGAGGAGCTGATTCGTGCAGGGGTATTGCCTGAAGACTATGATTTCGAGGCGCATAAGGAACTCGTACCTATGCAGCCGGGTGATGTACCGGTTACCTATGCCGATACGAAACCTCTTGAAGAGGATTTTGGGTACAAGCCGAATACATCTTTGCGAGAAGGCTTGAGAGCCTTTGCCGGGTGGTATAAGTCGTATTATCAATCAAGAGACCATTGATGCCACAAACTTAGTTTCCTCAAAGTGAAAACTTTGCCGTTAATGAATCAGACATAACAATAAATAGAGAAATATGAATATCAAGAAAATTGTGTCACGAGTGGGATATGCTTTGTCGTGCCCCATATCGCGCCTCTGCGCCCTGCTGACGTCTGGAATGACACCAACGGAGGCGCATCGCATCCTGTCACAAGTGTACGACATTGACAGGGATGACCTTAGCTTTATTGGGGGGGGGCAAAAATCCCCACGTCTTCTAACCAACAGCCTCGACATCAGCTTTGTCATCCCGGTGTATAACAGCGAGCCATTCCTGGAACGTTGTCTGAGGAGCATCCTTTGCCAGCAGACCACGGCGCACTATGAGGTGATTTGCGTCAACGACGGCAGCACCGACGGCAGTGCTCAAATTCTGGAGAGGCTACAGAGAGAGTTCCCCGATAGGCTCAGGATAGAGAGCCAGTCCAACCAAGGCATCTCCGCCACCCGCAATCGCGGCATTGAGATGGCGAGGGGCGAGTATGTGGGCTTCATCGACAACGACGACTTCGTGGCTGACAACTATGTTGAGACGCTTTGGCAGCGTCGCCTCGCCACCGAAGCCGACATGATACAAATAGGCCATCTGACGGTGGACATGACGGGTAGGGAACTGTCACGCGTTACCCACCCCGATACCTTCATCGACGGTAATCAGGAGGAGATGCAACGGTATGTGACGGGCTATGTATGGAGCGGCATCCACAGGAAGCGGGTGTTCTCTGACCTACGCTTCGCCACGGGTTTCTGGTACGAGGACATGATTACGAAGATGATCCTCTCTCGACTGTGTCGCAGATATGCTTTCGTTAGCGACTGCCTCTACACGAAGACCGTGCATCAGGGCAACGCCTCGTTGCGCCTTTGGAGCGGCAAGAACCCCAAGTGCCTCGACCAGCTCTATCTCGTGACCCGCTTCGCCGACTACGCTACCGATGTGTTGGGTCTCGATGTGCACCTGCTGGGTTCCAACGTGCTTAACGAGCTTCGCCTGCTTTGGGGGCGCACCAAGGGCATGAACCGCAGGGTAAGGGAGGCGGCTTTCGTGATGGGCGGCGAGCTGCTTCGCAAGTATCCCGTAGACCCGGACAAGGTCTCCAGCCCTGAGATGCGTCGCTACGCTCATGACTTTATGGGCAGGCACTACTGGAAATGGGAGGTTGATGGCTGGATCGCCATCTTCGAGAAACACCGGTGATGTGACGCGGGATTCCTTCTCACCGTGCAAATCCATTTTCGCTATATCCTCAAAGGCGATTAGCGACAAATGGCAGCAGAGCGGACTGAGTTATGGAGATGATGACGAATTGCCTCTGCACAGAATTATAGACAAGGCGTTATCCCGAACTGAGGTACACACTGCCATAAGCTAATATACGCTCGGACCAATACGATTAATGTCTCGGGTCGATACGATTAATGTCTCGGGTCGATACGATTAATGTCTCGGGTCAATACGATTAATGTCTATGGACTTGCGTCACAGTGTGGCGGTGAAGCAGAAGTTGTCCTTGTTGAGGCTCGTGAGGTCGGGCAGGGGGGCATCGTGCGGGAAGAGACCGTAGACCGAAGATCCCGATCCTGACATTGAGGCATAGGTCGCGCCCCGGCCGTACATCGCTTCCTTGATTGCCCTTATCTCCGGATGTTGCGGGAAGATGCTCTCTTCAAAGTCGTTCACCATCAGTCCGCGCCATTGGCAGACAGGCATCCGGATGATGTCCCGGAGGCTCGTGCGGGGTTTCTGCGGGCGTATGCCTGCAAAGGCTTCCTTTGTGGACACGAAGATGTCCGGCTTCACGATGACAATCTGCCATCCGTGCAGGTCAAGATCGACGGGCGCGAGCCTGTCGCCTATGCCGGTGGCAAACGCAGGCTTGTCCTGAACGAAGAAGGCACAGTCCGCACCGAGCTGTGCGGCATATTCCTCCAGCCGGCGTGTACCTATATTGATATGGTATGCTTCGTCCAGCATCCGCAACATGAAGGCGGCATCGGCAGAGCCGCCGCCCAAGCCTGCCCCCGACGGGATGGACTTGTGCAGGAATATGTCTGTCGGTGGCAGTCCGTACAGACTGTCGAGCAGCCTGTATGCCTTGACCACGAGATTCTTCTCGGGGTCACAGTCGATGGTGTTTCCATACTGCGTCAGCGTGCACTTGTCTGCCGCGTCGCCGTCTTGCTGCCGTGGCACAATCTCCAGCACATCTTCGAGCGGGACGGGGTAGAACACGGTCTCAAGGTCATGATAGCCGTCATGGCGTTTCGCCGTGATGTTCAGCCCGAGGTTTATCTTGCAGTTGGGGAAGACAATCATAATAATCCGTTTATGGCGGTCGTAAGACCGCACAAAGTTAGCCAATAGTTGAAAACTTGTTGATAACTCATGCCGTGAAAACACCGGTGCAAGCCCGAAAGGGAGTATCTTTGCGCCTATTCCATCAGAAGAAACAACATATAGCCATGCCAGAAGACAACCGACCGGCGGCAGCACGCAAGCCGCGCTCTGCCAAGACCAAGACACAGGTGACACCCGTATCAGACTATGGACGCATACCGCCGCAGGCCACCGACCTTGAGGAGGCTGTGCTCGGTGCGTTGATGATAGAGAAGGATGCCTTCTCGATTGTCAGC
Organism: Streptococcaceae bacterium; assembly: GCA_963607015.1. Classification (GTDB taxonomy): domain Bacteria; phylum Bacteroidota; class Bacteroidia; order Bacteroidales; family Bacteroidaceae; genus Bacteroides. The sequence continues at coordinate 3,967 of CAVDAU010000119.1, read as the reverse complement.
GAGATACTCAAGCCCAAGTCGTTCTACGAGACCAAGCATCAGCTCATCTACGGTGCCATAACCAGTCTGGCGATAAACGAAAGCCCCATAGACCTGCTCACGGTGAAGGACGAACTGCAGCGCGAAGGCCATCTTGACGAGGTCGGCGGTGCATTCTATTTGGCACAGCTGACGAACAAGGTCGCGTCGGCTGCCCATGTGCTCTACCATGCACGCATCATCGCCCAGAAGTCATTGGCACGCGAGCTGATAACATTCGCCAGTGCCATCGAGGGCAAGGCGTTCGATGCCACCGAGGATGTGGAAGACCTGATGCAGGAGGCAGAGGGCAAGCTGTTCGAGATTTCGCAGCAGAACCTCAAGAAGGACTACACGCAGATAAATCCCATACTCGAACAGGCATACAAGCAGATACAGATGGCTGCCGCGCGGGAGAACGGACTCAGCGGACTGGAGACCGGCTTCCACGACCTTGACAAGATAACGTCGGGCTGGCAGAACTCCGACCTCGTCATCATCGCCGCCCGTCCTGCCATGGGAAAGACGGCGTTCGTACTGTCGATGGCTAAGAACATGGCTGTCAACTTCAAGATACCCGTGGCGTTCTTCTCGCTCGAGATGAGCAACCTGCAACTCGTGAACCGTCTCATTGCCAATACCTGCGAAATCCCGAGCGACAAGATCAAGAGCGGACAGCTTGCCGACTATGAGTGGCAGAGGTTGGACTACAAGCTGCGCGACCTTCTCGACGCACCGCTCTATATAGACGACACCTCTGCCCTGTCCGTCTTCGAACTGCGCACCAAGGCACGCCGTCTTGTGCGTGAGCATCAGGTCAAGATCATCTTCATCGACTATCTTCAGCTCATGAACGCAAGCGGTATGTCCTACGGCAGCCGTCAGGAAGAGGTCTCGACCATATCGCGTTCGCTGAAGGGACTTGCCAAGGAACTCAACATCCCCATCATAGCACTCTCCCAGCTCAACCGTTCCGTGGAGACGCGCTATTCAGGCGGTGCCGGCGACAATGCCAAGCAGGGCTACGAGGCACGCCGTCCGCAGCTCAGTGACCTTCGCGAGTCCGGTGCCATTGAGCAGGATGCCGACATGGTGCTCTTCATCCACCGTCCGGAATACTATAAAATCTATGAGGACGACAAGGGCAATGACCTGCGCGGCAAGGGTGAGATAATCGTGGCGAAGCACCGCAACGGTGCTGTCGGCGAGATATGGCTGCGCTTCATCGGGCAGTACACCCGCTTCCAGAACCTCAACGACGAGTCTGTGCTTGACATCAGCGAGAGCAGCAACGACGGTGAGACGCTCGGATCACGCATCAACAGTCCCATTGGCAGTGATGCTCCCGTGCCTCCTCCTTCGCCTGATGGCTATGGCCTTCCGTCTTCCGCTCAGAACGATCCGTTCGGACCTTCTAACGGTGACGTGCCGTTCTGACGACTTGAGAACATCCTCCTCTCTCGGAGAAGTACTACTTACTTGACCAAGTCAGTATATCTTACTTTGCCGTCGAAGTACTACTTACTTCTCCAAGTAAGTAGTACCCCCGTAGGCGACCTTTCAGGGGGCTGTGTGGCAGGGTGTCCGCTGTTTTGCCAAGTTGCGGAGAATGGCTAACTTTGCCGCGTTAAACAACCTGTGTAAGGACAAAAAACTACAGTTATGGAAAACAAGAGACCTCTCATACTGATATCAAACGACGACGGCGTCGTTTCAAAAGGAATAAGTGAACTGGTGCGCTTCCTGCGCACTATGGGCGACATCGTTGTCGTTGCTCCCGACCTGCCGCGCTCGGGCGTGTCGTGTGCCGTGACGCTCGACGCACCCATCCACTGTCAAATGGTGCGTCAGGACGTGGGACTTAACGTCTATCGCTGCTCCGGCACACCCACCGACTGCATCAAGGTGGCTTTCTATGCAGGCGTGCTCGACCGTGAGCCGGACATCGTCGTCAGCGGCATAAACCACGGCGACAACTCGTCAATCAACTCCCACTACTCCGGCACCATGGGTGCCGTGCGCGAGGGTTGTCTGCGCGGCATATCGTCCGTCGCGTTCTCCCTGTGCGACCACGACCCCAATGCCGACTTCGAAGCCGCAGGGCCGTATGTCCGCGAGATCGTGCGTAAGGTGCTCGACCGCGGGCTGCCGCCGTTGACGTGTCTGAACGTCAACTTTCCCGCCGTGGCTCCGCTGAAAGGCATCCGCGTGTGCGAACAGGCCAAGGGTTACTGGCACGACGAGTTCGAGCACTTCGAGCACCGTGGCGACTCCCATTACTACTGGATGAAGGGCGACTACACTGTCACCGACACCGACAACGAGAAGAGCGACTATTGGGCACTGTCCAACGGCTATGTCGCCATCACGCCGACCACTGTCGATGTGACCGACCACGGCTTCATAGGCGACCTCAGCGCGTGGTTCAGGGAAACGGAGTGAGATGAAGTACTATCTCATCGTCGGCGAAGCCTCCGGCGACCTTCATGCCGCCGGACTGATGCAGGCCCTGAAGGCCGAGGACAGCGGTGCGGAGTTCCGCTTCTTCGGCGGTGACCGGATGGCGGCTGTCGGTGGAACCATGGTGCGCCATTACAGGGAGCTGGCATACATGGGTTTCGTGCCCGTGCTGCTGCATCTGCGCACCATCTTTGCCAACATGAGGCTGTGCAAGGAAGACATCGTGGCGTGGCAGCCCGACGTGCTGATACTCGTGGACTACCCCGGCTTCAACCTCGACATTGCGCACTACGTCCATGCCCGCACGCACATACCTGTCTACTACTACATATCGCCCAAGATATGGGCGTGGAAGGAATACCGCATACGCAACATCCGCCGCGATGTCGACGAGCTGTTCTCGATACTGCCGTTCGAGGTGGACTTCTACGAACGCAAACACCATTACCCCATACACTACGTCGGCAACCCCACGGTCGACGAGATTGCGGACTTCCGCCGCAGCTACGGCGAGACAGCCGCAGACTTCCTGCGGCGCAACAACCTGCAACCCGACAAGCCCGTCATTGCCTTGCTGGCAGGGAGCCGCAAGCAGGAGATCGGGGACAACCTGCTGAAGATGGCAGAAGCGGCATCCGCCTTCACGGACTGTCAGACGGTCATTGCCGGTGCTCCGGGGCTGTCGCCCGACCTGTACCGCCGCTGTCTTGGCGGACGGGACGTGCCGGTGGTCTTCGGACAGACCTACCAGCTGCTGACACACGCCCGTGCCGCCCTTGTCACCTCCGGCACGGCGACCTTGGAGACGGCTCTGTTTGGCGTGCCGCAGGTGGTGTGCTACTACATCGCAGGCGGAGCCGTGATACGCCTGCTGAAGCGTGCCGTGCTGTCGGTCAAGTACATATCGCTGGTCAACCTCATCGCAGGGCGTGAGGTGGTGCGCGAGCTTGTAGCCGACCACATGAGCGTGCGCCGCATACGTGCGGAGCTGTCGCTGCTCATCGGCGACGACGCATACCGCAGGCGCATGCTCGACGGATATGCCGACATCTCGCGCCGTCTCGGAGACCCCGGTGCTCCTGCCCGTGCCGCCAAGATCATCTCCGGTCTGCTGGGAGGAGATTGACAGATGAAGCGGAAGATGATTAAGGAACTTGTGCCCGACGGCGGCATACCGCGCAACACTCTCTTGGTGATGGCGTTGATAGGAGGTCTTGCCTTCGCTATGGCAGGATTCGCAGTGACATGCCTGCGCCGCTGTAGGACATGTGTATTGGGAGCGAAGCGACCGCAGCCTGAGGAAAAATGAACTAATAGTTCATTGGCACTTGAACTACTAGTTCGATGCCACTTGAACTACTAGTTCGATGCCACTTGAACTAATAGTTCGTTGGCACTTGAACCCATAGTCCGAGGATGTTGGGCTTTGGGTGCTGACATTAATCGTTATGCCTCGGGACATTAATCGTCTTGCCCCGAGACATTAATG
>CAVDAU010000118.1:0-7656 GCA_963607015.1 Streptococcaceae bacterium | reverse complement strand
GATTATTTACGCATCTGTCAGGAATATGGCGGCGAGACTGCCGGAGATTGCCCTGCGGAGGGTGTTTCCTGTTCGCTCTTCCGTTTTGCATGAATTTGCATACCGTGGTGCGATTGACGCACGCTTTTTCATAGTTCCGGCAGCCGGTCTTGCCGTTATTGCGGTCAATGTTCGTGTCATTGCCTGTATTACGTTTTGGATCGATCGCAAACCTAAGAACAACATTTTATATACGCAAGCGCCGCTTGCGGTTTTCTTTGCGGGAAGAAATATTCCGCTGCGATGTCCGGTCGCCGTGACTTATGCCAATCATGCGGAAACCCGGCTCTTGATTCCGCGCTTTTTTCTGCGAGGGAGGGGTTGGGGACTCCTGTTGTGTTCAGTGGAGGATTTTGAACACCAGCTCGCGCATGAGGTCGTAGTTGCCGATCGTGCCGCTGCCCACGCCGACACCCTTTGAGCGTGCGTCGGTGTATCTGATTTCGCGGATTATCTGCATCACCTTGACACCGGTGTAGCGGCGCATGGCCTTGGTGTAGTCCTGCGCCGCCCACTCCGAAGCCAGCCCGAGATAGGCGGCGACGCTGCGCTCGGACTTGTCCGGCGCGTAGTATGCAAGCATGAGTTCGGAGAAGAACTTGAACAGCAGTGCCAGCGTCAGCTGTATGGGGTTGGCAGACGGATTTTCGGCGAAGTACTTTATTATGCGGTTGGCCTTCAGCTCGTCTTTCTCGACCAGCGCGCTCTTAAGCTCGAAGTTGTTGTATTCCTTGCTTATGCCGATGTTGCGCTCGATCATGTCGGGCGTGACGGTGGTGGCGCGTTCAGCCTTGGCGACGATGGCGAGCTTGTCAAGCTCGCCCGCCATGCGGCTGAGGTCGGATCCGATGCTTTCCGCCATCATCTGTGCGCCCTTGGGGTCGATGGTCAGCCCTTTGGAGGCGACGTATGTGTTGACGAAGCCGGGCAGCATGCCGTCACGGAGACGCTTCGACTCGAAGAGCACGCCCACGCGCTCGATGTCGGCAGCCAGCTTCTTGTACTTGCGGCGGTCGAGCGTGCCGTTCTTGTGGCAGAGCACCAGTACGGTGGACATCTGCGGCTTCTGGAGGTAGAAGCCCAGCTCGTCCATCTTGCTGACGTTCTGCGCCTCCTTGACAATCACGACCTGACGTTCCGACATCATGGGGTAACGCTTCGCGGCGTTTATTATCCAACTTATGTCTACGTCGGAGCCATAGACCACCGTCTGGTTGAAGTCGCGTTCCTCGGGCTGCAGCACGTTGTCGGCAATGTAGCCGGCAATGCTGTCGATGTAGTATGGTTCGTCGCCCATGAGGTAGTACACCGGTGCGTACCGGCGTGCCTTCAGGTCCTTCATTATGTCCGCAAACGTCTGTTGCTCTTTCTTTGCCATGGTGTCTTGTCCTAAGAGTCTTTACCAGTCATACTTCAGGTGCTTCACCGTCTTCTTGCTGCCCTTTATCATCTGCAGTGCCTCGACACCTATCTTGACGTGCAGTTCGGCAAAGTTGGTGGTCACCATGCTGTCGCTCTTCTCCGTCTTGACACCTTCGGGAATCATGGGCTGGTCGGAGACGAGCAGCAATGCCCCTGTGGGTATGTGGTTGGCAAAGCCGCAGGTGAAGAGCGTGGCTGTCTCCATGTCCACAGCCATGGCACGTGTTGTCCGCAGGTAGACCTTGAAGCGGTCGTCGTGCTCCCATATACGCCGGTTGGTGGTGTAGACGGTGCCCGTCCAGTAGTCGCGCCCCATGTCTCTGATGGCCGACGACACGGCACGCTGGAGCATGAAGGCGGGCAGTGCCGGCACCTCGGGCGGATAGTAGTCGTTTGACGTTCCCTCGCCACGGATGGCGGCTATGGGCAGTATGAAGTCGCCGAGGCGGTTCTTCGCGTCGATGCCGCCGCACTTGCCGAGGAAAAGGCAGGCCCGCGGGCCTATGGCACTCAGCAGATCCATGACGGTCGCAGCATTCGGACTGCCCATGCCGAAGTTTATCAGCGTTATGCCGTCGGTGCTGACCGACGGCATGTTGGAGTCCTGTCCCACGATGGGTGCACCGTAGAGATGCGAGAATATCTCAAGATACTTGTCGAAGTTGGTCAACAGTATGTACTCCCCAAACTCGTCCAGCCGGCGATGGGTGTAGCGCGGTAGCCAGTTGGCCACGATTTCCTCTTTTGTTTTCATCAGTTAAAAGCCTTATTTTTGCATCCGTAAAAGCGTTTTCACGACGTGACGGTGTCCGTCAGCCGTTGATACGTGGAGCAAAGATAGTGCAAGCCGGAGACCGCACAAAGAAGAACCCTCCCATTTTTGTTCTGTCAAGGGGGCAAGGCCGCACGCCACTGAAAAAGAAGAGATGCCGCAAAATGTATGAACTGAACCTGCCGGACTTCGATGCCAAAATCAGAACCGACGGCCACAGGAGGCTGATATACGACAGCCTGCGCCGCAAGTTCGTGGCTCTGACGCCCGAGGAGTGGGTGCGCCAGCACTTCGTGCACTACCTTGTCGGCATGTGCGGCTACCCGCAGGAGCTGCTTGCCAACGAGGTGGCACTGCAACTCAACGGCACGCTGAAGCGGTGTGACACGGTGATCTACAGGCGCGACCTGTCGCCGCTGATGATCGTCGAATACAAAGCCCCGACCGTCGACATCACGCAGCGCGTGTTCGACCAGATTGCACGCTACAACATCGCCATGCGGGTCAGATACCTCACGGTCAGCAACGGACTGACGCACTACTGTTGCCGCGTGGACTACGACAGCGGGCAGTGCAGCTTCCTGCCCCAAATACCTGCATACGCCGACATCCGCAACGAATGAGCACGGGTGTACCGGCAGCGGAGCACGACAAAATGTCGCACGCACGGCCGCACACCTCTGACAAAATGCCAACACTGAACGTGTTGGCATTTGTTTTGCTACGGGGTTCGCAAAAAGAAACGACAAAAAAGAAAAAAGACTATGCAGAAAGGCAACATTGGGGTTACGACAGAGAACATATTCCCCGTGATCAAAAAGTTCCTATACAGCGACCATGAGATTTTCCTGCGTGAAATCGTGTCCAACGCGGTCGATGCCACGCAGAAGATAAAGACACAAGCCTCCATGGGCGACTTCAAAGGCGAACTTGGCGACCTGACGGTGCACGTCACACCGGGCAAGGACACCATCACCGTGAGTGACCGCGGCATCGGCATGACAGCCGAGGAGATGGACAAGTACATCAACCAGATTGCATTCTCCGGTGCGAACGACTTCCTCGAGAAATACAAGAACGACGCCAACGCCATAATCGGACACTTCGGATTGGGCTTCTACTCCGCGTTCATGGTGTCGAAGAAGGTGGAGGTCATCACCAAATCGTGCAAGGAAGGCGCAAAGGCTGTGAAGTGGGTCTGCGACGGCAGTCCCGAGTTCACTATGGAGGAATGTGAGAAGGCCGACCGTGGTACGGATATAATAATGTATATAGACGACGAGAGCAAGGAGTTCCTCGAAGAGAGCCGCATCAGTGGGTTGCTGAAGAAGTACTGCCGCTTCCTGCCCGTGCCGATAGCTTTCGGCAAGAAGAAAGAGTGGAAGGACGGAAAGCAGGTGGAGACAGCGGAAGACAACATCATAAACGACACGACACCGCTGTGGACGCGCAAGCCGTCGGAGCTGAAGGACGAGGACTACAAGAAGTTCTACTCCGAGCTGTACCCGATGAGCGACGAGCCACTGTTCTGGATACACCTGAACGTGGACTATCCGTTCAACCTGACGGGCATACTGTATTTCCCGAAGGTGAAGAGCAACATCGAGTTGACGAAGAACAAGATTCAACTTTATGTCAATCAGGTGTTTGTGACGGACGAGGTCGAAGGCATCGTGCCCGACTTCCTGACGCTGCTGCACGGCGTGCTCGACTCGCCTGACATTCCGCTGAACGTGTCGCGGTCGTACCTGCAGAGCGACAGCAACGTGAAGAAGATTTCGACCTACATAACCAAGAAAGTGGCAGACCGCCTGCAGGACATCTTCAAGCAGGACCGCAAGCAGTTTGAGGAGAAATGGAACGACCTGAAGATTTTCATCGACTACGGAATGTTGACCGAAGACGACTTCTACAACCGCGCCAAGGATTTCGCCCTGCTGGCAGACACCGACGGCAAGAAGTACACGTTTGAGGAATACAAGACCTTGATAAAGGACAACCAGACAGACAAGGACGGCAACCTGGTCTACCTCTACGCAGCCAACAAGGACGACGAGTACAGCTTCATCGAGGGTGCGAAGAACAAGGGCTACAACGTGCTGCTGATGGACGGACAGATAGATGTGGCCGTGATAAGCATGCTGGAGCAGAAGTGGGAGAAGACACGCTTCACACGCGTCGACAGCGACATCGCCGACAACCTGATAGCGAAAGAGGACGCGAAGAAGGACGTGCTCGAAACACAGAAACAGGAGGCACTGAGCGCGATGTTCCAAAGTCAGGCTCCGACAACGGGCAAGGCCGAATTCAGCGTGCTGGCACAGCCGATGGGCGAAGACGGAATACCTGTCACCATAACGCGCAGCGAGTACATGCGCCGCATGAAGGAGATGGCGAACATACAGCAGGGCATGAGCTTCTACGGCGATATGCCCGACATGTACAACGTGGTGCTGAACACCGACCACAGCCTCATCAAGCGTCTGATAGACGAGGAGGAGAAGGAATGTTCGGCACAGGTGAAGCCGCTGCAGGAGCAGATGGACAGCATCGGCAAGGAGCGCGAGGAGCTGCGGGAGGCGCAGAAAGGCAAGAAGGACGAAGAGATTCCGCAGGCCGACAAGGACAAGGTGACGGATCTGGACAAGCAGTGGCAGGAGCTGAAGAAGAAGAAGGAAGCCGTCTACACCGACTACGCCGCAAGCAACAAGCTGGTGCGCCAGCTCTTCGACCTGGCACTGCTACAGAACGGAATGCTCAAGGGCGAGGCTCTGAACAGCTTCATCAAGCGCAGCGTCGAGATGATCGGCTGACAGCGTGGATCGGTGATGGCGGTCGTCACACGCCGACCGTTACATATTTTTATCAGGACGGGGTGGTGCAAACATTCTTGCATCACCCCGTTTTGTGCATATACGCATTTTGCATTACCTTTGATGCAGGTAAAGAAAGGCCGACGAGAATGAAGAGAATGTTCCTTTTTATGATGCTGATTGCCGTTGTGTCGGTGCCTCTGAAGGCACAGCGCGTGGGACTGGTGATGAGCGGCGGCGGCGCAAAGGGCCTGACGCACATCGGCATCATACGGGCATTGGAGGAGAACGGCGTGCCGATAGACTACGTTGCAGGCACGTCGATGGGAGCCATCATCGGCAGTCTCTATGCCATGGGGTACAGTGCCGACGACATGGAACGCCTGATCTCGTCGGACGACTTCCGGCGATGGTACTCGGGCGAGGCAGACCCGCAGTATGTCTACTACTTCAAGCAGAACCGTCCGACACCGGAGTTCTTCAACCTGCACTTCGCCATGCCCCTGCGCAAGGACTCCACGTCGGCACAAGGCGGTGGCTCGTCGCTGCGGATACCCATCAACCTGGTCAGTCCGGTGCAGATGAACGTGGTCTTCCCCGAACTGTTCGCTCCGGCAACGGCAGCCTCGGGAGGCAACTTCGACCATCTGTTTGTCCCGTTCCGCTGTGTGGCATCCGATGTCTACAACAAGAAGGCTCTGGTGATGCGCAGCGGCGACCTGGGCGATGCCGTGCGTGCCTCGATGACGTTCCCGTTCGTGTTCAAGCCGATAGAGATCGACGGCGTGCTGGCCTATGACGGCGGCATCTACAACAACTTCCCCACAGACGTGATGAAGCGGGACTTCAACCCCGACATAATCATAGGCAGCGTGGTGTCTGCCAATGCCGACAAGCCGTCGGAATATGACTTCATGAGCCAAATCGAGAACATGATAATGCAGAAGACCGACTACAGCGTGCCGGACTCGCTTCACGACATACTGATGACGTTCCGCTATGACAACGTCAGCCTGCTCGACTTCGACCGCATCAAGGAGCTTGAACAGATTGGCTACGACCGCACCATGCAGATGATGGATACCATCAAGGCCCGCATCAAGCGACAGGTCAGTCCCGAGTCGGTGAACAGCAGACGCTACCTGTATCGCAGCAGACTGTCTGACATGATATTCCGCGACATCAGTGTCAGCGGCGTGAGCAGCCAACAAGCCACCTATATCATGCGCGAGATACGCGGCGGCGACGAGAACAACATCTTCAGCTACGACGACTTCAAGAAGGCCTACTTCAGACTGCTGACAGGAACCGTCATATCGGAAATCATACCACACGCCACATACAACCCTGCCGACGGGCTGTACCGCCTGCACATAGACGTGAAGCTGCGCAACCCGTTCTCCATACGCCTCGGCGGAAACGTGTCCACATCGAACTTCAACCAGATATATCTCGGCCTCGGCTATCAGGACATGAACTACTACCAGAAGGAGATACTCGCAGACGGACAGCTCGGCAAAATCTACAAGAACTTCCAGCTGATGGGACGCATAGATGTGCCCGGCAGCATACCCGTATCGTACAGGGCGGTGGCTTCCGTCAGCCAGTTCGACTACTTCAAGGAGGCAAACCTGTTCAGGAACGACAACCCGACGCTGAACTCAAAGAACGAACGTTTCCTGAAGCTCTATGCCACCCTGCCCTTCCCCGGCGGCCGCCGCGCCGAGCTTGGTGCCGGTGTGGGACGGCTGAAGGACCGCTACTACCAGAACTCGGTGATTGATTTTGTCAACGACCGCCACGACAACAGTGTCTACCACTTGGTGGGAGGCTCCATCGGCATCTATGCCAACACGCTCAACTCGCGCCAGTTTGCCACGCAGGGACGCTATGAGAAGTTGGTGGCACAGGCCTATACAGGCAGCGAACGCTTCCATTCCGGCAAAGGCAACACCCCGACACAAAGCCTGAACCACTCGTGGTTGCAGGTGTCATATCAGACCGAGAGCTACCACACCATTACGCGCCGCTTCACGCTTGGCTGGATGGCGGAGGGCTTGTATTCGTCGAGGGGCTTCTCGCAGAACTACACTGCCACCAAGATGCAGGCGGCAGACTTCTCGCCGACGCCGCACAGCAAGCTGACCTACAACAAGTCGTTCCGTGCCAACCAATACATAGCGGCAGGCATAAAACCCATCGTGGTGCTCAGCGACATATTCCAGCTGCGCACCGAGTTCTACGGCTTCCAGCCCATACGACCCATCCTGCGTGCCGGCGACGGCAGCGCACGCTACGGCACCGGCATGACGCACTTCCGGTATATGGGCGAGGTGTCGGTGGTCTGCAAGCTGCCGTTCGGAGCCGTGTCGGCGTTCATGAACCACTACAGCTCTCCCAAGGCCAACTGGAACTTCGGCCTCTCGTTGGGATGGCAGCTGTTCAACTACCGCTTCTTCGAATGAACTTCGCTGCAAGTCCGTTCCAAGTCCGCTATAACTCCGTTCCAAGTCCGCCCTACCGGCGTCTGAAACTTTTTTCAGTCCGCGAAGTTGCATAATAAAAAAATGTGCGTAACTTTGCCGCCGTTATAAGCGAAAGCAATGGTCC
>CAVDAU010000117.1:0-7786 GCA_963607015.1 Streptococcaceae bacterium | reverse complement strand
CCTCCCGCTTTTTGCGGCTGCAAATGTATGAAATGTTTTTAACACAGAGATGCCCATGCCGCGTTTTATCTGACAGGTTTTTGTGGTTGAACGTCCATAGATTCCGTGGCTGTACGTCCACAGATTTGTGGCTGTACGTCCATAGATTTGTGGCTGTACGTCCATAGATCCTGTGGCTGTACGTCCATAGATTCCGTGGCTGTACGTCCACAGACGGGTGGTCGGCAATGACGGGGAGCGGTGTTATCGGCCTGTGTGGAAGAAGTGGCGGATGCTGTCGGTGAAGGGCGTGAGGCGTGTGCGTATGCCGCGTGAATTCTGTAGGGAGTAGCTGATGCAGAGCCGCCGCCGTGCCCGCGACAGTGCCACGTAGAACTTGCGCGCGTCTTCGAACCGCTCCAGGCGTGCGGCCTCGACCTCTGCCTCGGTGTGCCGCCAGGGGGCTTCGAGCACGTTGTTGACGGTGTAGAAAGGGTAGGTGCCGTCGTTGGCTTCGAGGATGATTACGTTGTCGAACTCCAGTCCCTTGGCCTTGTAGACCGTCATGATGAACACGCGCTCGCCGACCAGTCCGGCGGAGCCTACGAGGTCGCCCTCGCTGATGCCCGACATCAGCTCGTTGGCATGTGCCATGATCTGTCCTCTGAGCGTGGTGCCGCCGCCCGCGTCTGCCGTCCATTCGCTGCGCACGAAGCGCATGAAGGCGTCGAACTTGGCTCCGAGCGGGGCGATGATGCCCTGTTCCTCCATCTGTCCGCGCAGGTAGTCCAGCTCGTCGGCGAGCGCGAGGCGTGTGCCGTCGGTCGGGCTGTCCATTGCGGCTGTCGCGTGCCGCAGCAGCGGGAGCAGCGGCTGCATGCGCTTCACGATGTTCTTCACCCGCACCTGACCGGTGAAGTCCGTCTGTGCGTCCAGCAGTGGGCGGTACTGCCCGCAGCAGTAGTCGACAAGGGCTTTTGTCGCGGCGATGTCCTCGTCGGCAAGGTGCGAGTTGCGGCCTTCAAGTCCCAGTTCGCGGACGAGGAAGCCCAGCTTGTACATCCTCAGCCCGGGGCGCACGCAGCGGATGAGGCGCAGCGAGTCGAACACGTCATACTCCGGCACGATGCCGAGCGTGCGCTGCGCGTTGTTCTGAAGTATGCTGTAGTCGAACGAGGCGTTGTGGCCGAGCAGTGCGTCGGAGCCGATGTAGTCGATGAACATCCGCAGTCCCTCCTCGCGCGTGTGGTGGCGGCTCTCCGCATAGGCCTTGATGAGCGGGTTCACGGCTCCGCCGACGATGGCGGGCAGCGGCTTGTCGGTGTGCATCATGATGTTGAAGTCCGAGCCTGCGACGCGCTCGCCGTCCCTCACCTTGAACGCCGCAATCTGCACAATGTCGTCGTTCCGCACGTCCAGTCCCGTGGTCTCGGTGTCGAAGAACACGAACTCGCGGTGGCGGTATGCCCGGTCGAAGCGTGCCAAGTATGTGGTGCGGCTCCCGTCGAGGAGGTCTTGAGGGGTCATCATCAGCTCCTTCAGCCGCTCCGTGAACTGCCTCACGGCTTGTCCCGTGGGGAGGGCGTTGACGCCTTGCAGCAGGCGCGTCCATGCCTGCGTGTTGAACCCGTTGGCGGCGACGCACAGCAGCGACGATAGCGTCTTGTAGCCGCGCGTCTTGAAGAAGTCCGTGCCGGAGACCTTGAAATGGGGCGTGCCGTGTCGTAGCAGAATGTCGCTCACGCTGTCGGCGGCAGCGTTTGTCGGCACGAGCACCACGGTGCGGCCGTCGGCATCGAGTCCGGAATAATAGTCGGTCATGCGCGGCAGGCGGCGGCGTTCCTCCTCGACCGTCCTGTTGCCGGTCAGTATCAGGTCCTGCCTGTCGTGTGCGTCACTGCCGGTACACCGAGGCAGCAGCTCGGGACTGACGTGCAGCTCGCGTTCGGCATAGGTGTTGAAGATGTCGAGCAGATATTTCGGCGATCGGTAGTTGCGCCCGAGCGTCATGACGTGTCCGCAGCACCGGTCTTTCAGCTTGTCGAGCGAGCTTAGCTTCGCGCCGGTGAAGGAGAAGATGGCCTGCTGCTCGTCGCCGAGATACATGGCCGTGCAGTCGGCTGCCGTCGTGTCTGTCAGTTGGTCGACTATCGCCATCTGCAGGGCGTTCAGATCCTGCACCTCGTCGACCTGCACCCACCTGTAGCGGTGGAAGCTGCGGTCGGTATCGCGGCGCAGGAAGTCGTATGTAAGGACGAGCAGGTCGTTGAAGTCCATGAGCTGCCGTTGCCGCTTGTAGTCCCTGAGAGCCAAGGCATACTTCACGAACTCGTGGACAGGCTCCACGCGTGCGGCATCCATTCCGGCATCGGCGGCCGTCAGGTAGAACTTCTCATAGGTGTCGCGCGGCAGTGCCAGGGCCGTGTCGTCATGGCCAAGCTCGCGCTGGGAGATGTAGCAGCAGATGTTCGTCGTCAGCGTCACCTTCTGCTTGTCGGGCACGCCGTAGCGGTTGACGAAGAACGACGGCGACAGGACGGTGAGCACCTCCGTCAGCTCGTCGTCGTCGAGTATGCCGGTGTCTTCGGGAATCAGGGCGTTGCCGAACAGGAAGTTGGAACAGAAGCGGTGGACATTGCCCACGAACAGGCGGCCGTGCACGTCCTCGTCAGTCTTCTGCTGCACGCGCTGCCGCATGCCGCGCGAGGCGCGGTTGGTGAACGTCAGGCACAGCATGTCCTCGGGCTTCACGCCGTGCTTCACCGCCGTGGCGACGCGTTCGGACAGGATGTCTGTCTTCCCGCATCCCGGCGGCGCAAGCACGAGGTAGAAGCCTCCGTTGGCATCGATGGCCCGCTGCTGTTCGCTGTCGTAGACGTGTGGCACTCCCGATCCGTGTCAGTCCTTAAGCCACTTGTCGAGCCACTCGAAGAATGTGCGCTGCCACAGGATGCCGTTCTGCGGCTTCAGTACCCAGTGGTTCTCGTCGGGGAATATCAGCAGCTCTGCCGGCACGCCGCGCATCTTGGCTGCGTCGAATGCCGCCATTGCCTGATTGGCTGTGATGCGGTAGTCCTTCTCTCCGTGGATGCAGAGTATCGGGGTGTCCCATTTGTCGACAAACAGGTGCGGGCTTCCGGCATAGGTGCGCTGTGCCACGGCATTGCCTTTGTCCCAGTACGGGCCGCCGAGATCCCAGTTGGTGAACCACTTCTCTTCGGTCTCGAGATACTGCATCTCCAGGTTGAAGATGCCGTCGTGGGCGATGAACGCCTTGAAACGCTTGTCGTGATTGCCCGCAAGCCAGTAGACGGAGAAGCCGCCGAAGCTGGCACCGACACAGCCCAGGCGGTCGCTGTCGACATAAGGCTCCTTGGCCATCTCGTCGATGGCGGAGAAATAGTCCTTCATGCACTGTCCCGTGTAGTCGCCGCTGACCTGCTCGTTCCACTCGATGCCGAAGCCGGGGAGACCACGGCGGTTGGGCGCAACGACGATGTAGCCGTTTGCAGCCATGATCTGCATGTTCCACCGGTAGCTCCAGAACTGGCTGACGGGGCTTTGCGGTCCGCCCTCGCAGAACAGCAGGGTGGGGTATTTCTTGTCGGGGTCGAACTGCGGCGGATAGATCACCCACGTGAGCATGTCCTTGCCGTCGGTGGTCTTTATCCGGCGTGCCTTCACGTCGCCAAGTTCCAGTTGGTCATACAGCTGTTGGTTCTCGCGCGTTATCTGCTTGACTTGTGCGTAGGCTTCGTTCCGGCGTGCCTTGTCCACGACATACAGCTCGTCCGCCATCTTCATGGAGTGACGCTTTGCCAGCAGACTGCCGCCGCACAGCTTGATGCTGCCGTAGTCATACTGTCCGTCGGTGAGCTGCGTCACCTTGTTGCCGGCCTGCAGGTCTGCGCTGTAGATATGTGTCGTCCCGTGCCATACGCCGACGAAGAACAGGCTCTGCGAGTCGTCGTTCCAGATGAATTCGTCGACATTGCTCTCGAAGGCCTTGCTCACGAATGTCTTCTCGCCGGTGCTGAGGTTCATGACCATAAGCCTGTTTTGGTCGCTTTCGTAGCCGTCGCGCTCCATGCTCTGCCATGCGATGTACTTGCCGTCGGGCGAGAACTGCGGGTTGATGTCATAGCCCTTTATCTCCTCGCAGATGTCGGTCACGGTGCCGGAGGCGAGGTCGTAGACGTAGATGTCCGAGTTTGTCGATACGGCATAGTCCAGCCCTGTCTTCTTGCGGCAGGTATATGCCACCTTGCTGCCGTCAGGACTCCATGCCAGCTGCTCCATGCCGCCGAATGGCTTCATCGGACTCTCATAAGGTTCGCCCTCGAGCAGGTCTTTCACGTCTTCCAGGCCGTTGGCTGTCAGCCGTGCCACGTAGGGATGCGGAGCCGTCGTCACCCATTCGTCCCAGTGCTTGTACATCAGGTCTGTGACTATCAACCCGCTGCTCTGAGGCAGGTCGGGATATTTGTCGGCGGTGCTCTCCTTTGTCTTCACCTGACTGACGAAGAGAACCATGCTCTCGTCGGGCGACAGGCTGAAACCCTCGATGTCACCGGCGTAGTCGGTCAGGCGGCGACGGTTGCTGCCGTCGGCATCCATCTGCCATAGCTGCATGCTGCCGCTCTCGTTGCTGAGGAAATCAATCTTGCCGTCCTTGGTCCACACGATGTTTGCCTCGCGCCACTTGGTGTGCGTAATCTGACGGTTGTTGCTGCCGTCTGCATCCATCACGAACACTTCCGTGTTGCTCTTGTTCTGCTCGACGCTGTAGTAAGTGACGGTGTAGGCAATCTTGCTCCCGTCGGGCGACACGGCAGTCTCGCCGATCCGTCCGAAAGCCCACAGGGCTTCCGGTGTCATGCGCCCGCCTTCTATCTGTATGTCCGACCGTCCGATGATGTTCCCGTCGGCGGCAGAGCCGCCTCCGTTGTCTGCGCCGCCGCATGCGGCCAATGTCAATGCTGCTGACATGATGATTGGATTGAGGTATTTCATTCTCATATATGGTTGTTGATGTTAGATACTGCTATAATATATAATAAGGAGAGGGTGTCGGCGTTTGTCAGTAAGGCACGTGGCCTCTGCTGACGCGCACCTGCACGCTGAACTTCCCGTCGGCGGACTTCAGCCGGAATGCTCCGTGGAAGTCGTTGCGCTGCCAGGGCAGTGCCGACGGACTGATGTGTCGCCGTCCGTAGCTGTCATAGTCGCCGTAGGTGGTCAGTGTCATTCCGTTGTTCAGCTTGAAGCTCGCCAAGTGGAGGTTGTTGATGCCCGTTCCTAAAGGTGTGACACTGATGCCGTAGGTGGCCTTGCTCTTCAGCTGCAACATCTTGTCGAGGTCTTTGTAGCCGGACAGGCCGGTCTGCATGGGTTCTGTTGTTGTCAGGCTTGGGAGGGCTGTCGTCATAGGTCGTGACGGCTGAAGCATGGAGTTCATGTCGAGCAGGAAGCCGCCGTAGTTTCTCATGCCATCGTCGCTGATGCGTTGTTGCGGTGCCGGTGTGTCGGGTGTCTGCGGGGAACGGAGCGTGTCTCCCGCTGCTTCCGTCTGTGCCATTGCCGGAAGCAGAATCAGTATGGAAAGCAATATTGCTATTGTGCCTCTCTTCATAAGCATGGGGCATTGTCTCTCTCTTGTCTCACCGTCTCAGCACCCACGCCTGCTCGAACATTCCTTGCTGCCGGAAGCTGTGTATGGATCGGTAGGCATCGGCCTCTGCCTCGAACGACTGCACGCTCACGCGTATCTTGCCGTCGCCAATGATGACCTTGGCTCCGTCGTAGCCTTGCGACTTCAGGCTCCGGACCATGCTGTCGGCTCCTTCTTCAGAACCAACGCTTGCCACAATCACGTTGTAGAGCTTCTTCTTGACGGTGGTCTGCGGCTTCGCTGCCGTCTCTTGCACTTCGACTTTCACGTCTGCCGTCATGGTCTCCCCTGCACCGACCGTCTTCTCTTCGGCAGCGACGGCTTCAGCGGGCTTGGTCTCCTCTTCTCCGGATGCCTGCTCCATGCTTGCAACGGCAGTTGCCTTACCGGAGGGAACCTCAACGACAGGGTTGAACAATAGTGAGTTGCAGTTGAACTTGTCGAATATCTCCTTTGGCAACATGTTGGCATAGTTGCCGTCAATCTCCGGTGTCTGCTCCAACGGTGTCGCGAAGAAGAACGAGGCGATGATAAGGAGCACGGCTGCGGCAATGCCTGCTGCATATTGCCCGATGCGGCGCAACCGGACGTAAACCGCACGTCCGCTATCGTCGTCGCTGTCCGTCTGTGGTTGCATCACAGCTGTCTGTGGTTCTTCGTGTTGCAGGACTTGCTGTGCGGCAACGTTCCTGCGTTCCTCCTCGGCCTGAAGCGTGGCGAGGTCAGGTATGCTGAAACCGTCCGTGCCGTAGAGCCACGGGGTGACAATCTTGTCACTGCAAGGCATGAACCGGTAGCGTCCGGAGATGTCATATTGCAGCTCGCCGACACCGCGCAGTTCCACGTGCCCGTCCTCGAACAAGGCGGACATCAGTTCCTTGACCTCATGCTCAATCATCTTGTTTGCCTCGAAGTAGCTCGTGCTGTAGACGGACATATATGACTGTATGAGCAGTCCGTCGTTCAGCCGCAGCAACGGGTTGAAGCCGATGGTGCGGCACGGAGGCTGGAACACATCCTCATCATCGGCCTTCACAGAAGGCTGATAGTGAGCGATGAAGCCACCCAATCCGGGAACGATAACACAGTCGTTCTCGAGCAGCAACACCTCAATATGTCGTGAGAGTTCATCCATACCGATGAGCAAAGGTAGGCAAATTTTTGTACCTCGAAGCAAGTTTTTGCTAATTTTGCAGTTATCTACTGTGAGTGGAAAAACATGTTCTTATGAGAATCAGTACATTGGGTTTTGTGGTGATGTTGTGTCTGTCGGCATGTGGTGGTTCCGACGGAACATCGCATACGTCAGGCATCAGGGAGGATGTGGTGGCGAAGCAGATGCTCCAAGGCATTTGGCTCGACGATGCCACGAAGATGGCATTCATGGGTGTCGTCGGCGACAGCGTGTTCTTTGCCGAGCGCGACCGCCTGCCAATGTCGTTTCGCGTGGTCCATGATTCCATCTACTTCATCGGACACGACACGCTGGCCTACAAGATCGAACGGCAGTCGAATTATGATTTCTGGTATCGCACGTTTGCAGGCGACGTGGTCAAACTTCAGAAGCAGACGTCCGGCAGCCTTGACATCTCCGACTTCCGGAGTGGCACCACGTCCTATGGGTCTGTCGGGCAGCAGCGCATGGAGAAAGACAGCATAGTCTACCACGACGGTACGCGCTATCGCGGTTACGTCTTCATCAACCCGACATCGATCAAGGTGCTCCGCACCACGTATGACCAGAACGGCATTGGCATAGACAACGTGTTCTATGACAACGTCATACACATCTGCGTCTATGAAGGAACCAACCGCCTCTACGGACAGGACATCGAGAAGAGCATGTTCTCCGGACAGTTCAGCAGTGGCACGCTGTCCGACCTCGTGCTTTCGGACATGGACTTCACCGGTGTCGATACGAGCGGCTACCACTATCGGGCTGTGCTCAGCGTCCCCGAATCTCCCGTTTCATACATCATGAACCTCGACATCTCCTTCAGCGGAGATCTTGCCATCACTCCGGCCTGAGAGACAGAGGTTTCTACTGAGCCAATCAGCCCATTCTTTTCAGCCCATTAATCGTGATGCCCCGAGACATTAATCGTGATGTCCCGAGACATTAATCGTAATGCCTCG
>CAVDAU010000116.1:0-7819 GCA_963607015.1 Streptococcaceae bacterium | reverse complement strand
GTTGTCCCAGCCTTCCTTGTTGTCGTTGCGCGGCGGATAGTAGTTGATGCGCACCTTGTGATAGTAGTCGGAATACAGGTCCGGCTGGTTGTCGGCAACGAGTATGGACTCCAGCGTGGAGAGCTTGCTGACCTCCTTCGTGTGGAAGTTGGCAGGCTCGTCGAGCACAAGTCCGTCGCGGTTGCCGAGGATGTTTGTCGAGAACCATCCGCTCAGACCCAGGCAGCGCGTGCCGATGATGGGAGCAAATCCCGACTTGACAAGTGTCTGTCCGGTCTTGAAATCCTTGCCGGCAATGGGCATCTTGACCTTGTCTGCCAGTTCCCACATCGCGGGGATGTCGACTGTGGTGTTCGGCGCACCCATTATGAACGGTGCACCCTCGGTGAGAGCGGCATAAGCGTAGCACATCGACGGAGCGATGTGGACGGTGTCGTTGTCCTTCATGGCCTTCTCAAGAGCCGAGAGAGTGCCGTGGATATTCTCATCCACAGGAACGTAGATCTCCGTCGAAGCAGCCCAGAGCACAACCACGCGGCTGCAGCCATTGGCCTCCTTGAAGTTGCGGATGTCAGCCTTGAGTTGCTGAACCATATCCCAGCGGTCCTTGCAGTCCTTGACGTTGTGTCCGTCGAGACGGCACGCATAGTCATGGTCGAAAGCGGCCTTCATCGGGACGATTGCCTGCAGCTCATCCTTCACCGGCTCAATGTCTTTCTCCTTCAGCACCTCGGCATTGATGGCCGATTCGTAAGCCGTTGCAGGGAAGACATCCCACGCGCCGAAGACAATATCATTGAGATTTGCCAACGGAACAATCTCGCCGTAATGAAGATACTTCTTGTCGGCACCGCGACCGACACGGATCTTGTCATACTGGGTCATTGAGCCGACAGGCTTCGCCAACCCCTTACGTGTCATCAGCACGCCTGTAATGAATGTGGTAGCCACCGCTCCCAAGCCAACGCACAACACTCCAAGCTTTCCTTCCGCCGGCTGAACATTATTGTTTTTCATTTCAATTTGATAGTTTTTACGCCCGGAACCGAAGCCCTGCACAGCGTCGCCTGTATCGGGACACCGCGTCTGCCGGTTCCTGTTAATTATTCCTAAGCCGCAAAGTTAGCGTTATTCTTCATTACATTGCATATAAAATGTAATGAATTGTGCTAAAGAACGTACCTGTCAGGGCTGATCGTGACTGCTCTAAGCCTTGGAAATGAAGTCCGCAATCCATGCTCCGACTTCCTTTGTGCCGTACTTGGCTCCGCCTTCGACCTGAATATCGGGAGTGCGGACGTTTGAGTCGATCGACGCATCGACGGCACGGCGTATCAGCGCACCCTCTTCCTTCAGGTCGAAATACTCGAACAGCATGGCGACAGACAGTATCTGCGCCAAGGGATTGGCAATGTTCAGACCTTTTGCCTGCGGCCATGAGCCGTGGACAGGCTCAAAGACAGGAGTGTGCTCGCCGGTAGATGCCGACGGCAACAGTCCCATGGAGCCGCTGATGCACGAGCTTTCGTCGGTGAGAATGTCGCCGAAGGTGTTCTCCGTGACAATGACATCGAAGAACTTAGGCTCCTGAATCATGCGCATCGAGCAGTTGTCGACATACATATAGTCCGTGGTAACGTCGGGATATTGCGGTGCCATCTCGCGGGCAATCTGCCTCCATAGGCGCGACGAAGCAAGAACATTGGCCTTGTCGACCACGGTGAGATGCTTGTTGCGCTTGCGGGCATAGTCGTAGCCGACCTTGAGAATACGCTCAATCTCGGGGCGCGAATAGAA
This sequence comes from Streptococcaceae bacterium, assembly GCA_963607015.1. GTDB lineage: Bacteria > Bacteroidota > Bacteroidia > Bacteroidales > Bacteroidaceae > Bacteroides. The sequence goes on along the minus strand of CAVDAU010000116.1, from coordinate 6,022 downwards.
GTTCGTGTCGTAGGCTTTGTCGTTGTCCTGATACTTTTCTCCGAAGTACATGCCGCCTGTCAGCTCACGTATGGTGATGAAATCGGCTCCGTCGACCAGTTCAGGACGAAGCGGAGACTTGTGGAGCAGGCTCTTGAATGTCTGCATCGGGCGGATGTTGGCATAGAGTCCCAGCTTCTTGCGCATGGCAAGCAGTCCCTGTTCGGGGCGGACTTTTGCCGTCGGGTCATTGTCGAACTTCGGGTCACCGACAGCCGAGAACAGCACAGCGTCGGCATTCAGACATATTTGGAACGTTTCTTCAGGGAACGGATCGCCCACTTTGTCAATGGCATCCGCACCGCAAATGGCTTCTTCGTAGGACACTTCGTGGCCGAACTTGCGGCACACGGCAGTCATAACGTCTACTCCAACCTTGGAGATTTCAGGGCCGATGCCATCACCGGCCAGGACAGCGATTTTCAGTTTCATACTATTCTTAGTGTGTGTATGTTATTGTTTTAATTCAGGATTCTCGCACAGATCCGTGCGTGTTTCATATTCGTCTTCAATGATGTTAAGCATCTTTATGGTGGCTTTTATGGCAGACTCCGTCTGGTCGGCATCAAGTCCGCGCGTGCGGAACTCGCGGTTGTCGAATGTCCACGATATGACAGTCTGCACCAAAGCGTCGGTACGTCCGCCCGGAGGGATGCTGACGGCATAGTTCGTAAGCATGGGGAACTTGCGGTTCAGCAGCTGTTTGTAGATGAAGCGCAGCGCACGCACAAAGGCATCATACTGTCCGTCACCACTCGAGCTGGCCTCGAACTCATTGCCGTTGATCGATACCTTCAGCATGGCCATGGGCTTCAGGCCGTGTGCCAGATTGACGACGTAGCTTATCAGCCGCACCTTGTCGCTCGTGACACCGTGCTTCAGCACGTCCGACACGATGTATGGCAGGTCTTCGGGCGTGACGAGTTCCTTCTTGTCGCCAAGTTCTATTATGCGCTCGGTGACCTTCTTCATCGATGCCTCGTCGAGGTCAAGCCCCAAGTCCTCAAGGTTCTTGCGGATATTGGCCTTGCCGCTGTTCTTGCCCAAGGCATATTCGCGCTTGCGCCCGAAGCGTTCGGGCAGCAGGTCGTTGCAGTAGAGATTGCGCTTGTTGTCGCCGTCGGCATGCACTCCCGCCACTTGCGTGAACACGCTCTCACCGACAATGGGCTTGTTAGGCGGGACGGCTATGCCGGAATAGGACGCCACGATGCGGCTGGCCTCGTTGAGCTGATTCTCCTCTATGTGCGTCTGCGCATTGTCGTGGTCTTTCAGTATGGCCTGCACACTGGCCAACGGTGCATTGCCGGCTCTTTCGCCAAGACCGTTTATTGTGGTGTGCAGCCCCTTGCAGCCGGCAATCACAGCCGACAGGGCATTGCCGACGGCAAGGTCGTAGTCGTTGTGGGCATGGAAGTCGAAGTGCACGTCAGGATAGCGTTCCACCATGAGCTTCATGAACCTGTGTGTCTGCATGGGGTTCAGTATGCCAAGGGTGTCGGGCAGCATGAACCGCTTTATCTCTGTCTGCACCAGCGCATCCATCAGCTCGAACACATATTCCGGTGAGTCCTGAATGCCATTGCTCCAATCCTCAAGATAGACGTTGGCATCCATGCCCTTGGACACGGCATAGGCCAACGTTTCCTTGATGTCGGCGATATGTTCCTGAACGGTCTTCTTCAGCTGATAGGTGCAGTGCTTGAGGGAGCCTTTGCACAGCAGGTTTATGACACGGCACCCTGCCGACGAAATCCAGTCCGCAGAAGTCCTGCCGTCGATGAAGCCAAGCACTTCCACCCTGTCGAGATAGCCATGACGCGCCGCCCACTCCGAAATCATCGTGACAGCCTCATGCTCGCCTTCCGAGACACGTGCCGATGCCACTTCAATGCGGTCGACCTTCAGCCTGTCGAGCAACAGGCGTGCAATCATCAGCTTCTCGTGCGGGACGAACGACACGCCGTTGGTCTGCTCACCATCCCTGAGGGTGGTGTCCATTATCTCAATCCCGTGCGACTGCAAACCGTCCTTCATGCTGTTTCTCCCACGCTTCTATCTTGTCTTTGTTCTCGAGAAGGAAATCGATGTCGTCCAAGCCGTTCATCAGGCAGTGCTTCTTGTATGCGTTTATCTCGAACTTCTCGCTCTTGCCCGTCGCCTTGTTGGTTATGGTCTGCTCCGGAAGATTGACTTCGACCTCGGTCTTAGGATTGTCGGATATGGACCGGAACAGCTCCTTCAGGAACGGCTCGCTGACGACCACCGGCAACACGAAGTTGTTAAGCTCGTTGTTCTTGTGTATGTCTGCAAAGAAGCTGCTGACGACCACACGGAAGCCATAGTCGGCAATGGCCCACGCCGCATGCTCACGGCTGCTGCCGCTGCCGAAGTTCTTCCCTGCCACCAATATCACGCCTCCATAGCGCGGGTCGTTCAGCACGAAGTCCTTTATCGGATTGCCTTGCTTGTCATAACGCCAGTCGCGAAACAGGTTCTCTCCGAAGCCTTTCTTGTCGGTGGCCTTGAGGAAACGTGCCGGTATTATCTGGTCGGTGTCGACATTCTCCAACGGGAGCGGGACACACGTGCTGGTTATTATGTTGAATTTCTGTTTCATCGTCTTCTCCTTATTATATTAGTGTTCGCGGATCTGTTATCACTCCGGTCACTGCCGCAGCTGCTGCCACGAGCGGACTGGCAAGTATCGTTCTCGAGCCGGGTCCCTGACGGCCCTCAAAGTTCCTGTTGCTCGTAGACACGGAATACTTGCCTGCGGGAACCTTGTCGTCGTTCATCGCCAAGCAGGCAGAACATCCCGGCTGGCGGATTTCAAACCCTGCGTCGGCAAGCACCTTGTCGAGACCCTCCTGACGTATCTGTGCATCGACCATCCACGAACCCGGGACAAGCCATGCCACCACGCCGTCGGCCTTCTTCTTCCCTCTCACCAGAGAGGCAAAGGCTCTGAAGTCCTCGATGCGTCCGTTCGTGCATGCCCCGAGGAACACATAGTCAATCTTGTGTCCGAGCAGCTTCTCCCCGGGCTTGAAGCCCATGTAATCAAGCGATTTCAGGAACGATGCCTGTGCTGCCTCGCCCATTCCTTCAAGCGTTGGGATGCTGTCGGTGATGCTCATTCCCATGCCCGGGTTCGTGCCGTAGGTCACCATGGGCTGAATGTCTGCACCGTCGAACGTCAGTTCACGGTCAAACACTGCGTCATCGCCGCTCTTCAGGGTCTTCCAGTAAGCCACTGCCCTGTCCCAATCTGCACCTTTGGGTGCGTATTCACGACCTTTAATGTATTCAAAAGTCTTCTCGTCCGGTGCGATAAAGCCACCACGGGCACCCATCTCTATCGACAGATTGCACAGCGTCAGACGGCCTTCCATGGAGAGGTCGCTGACGACCTGTCCGGAATATTCCACGAAGTATCCCGTGGCACCCGATGTCGAAATCTTCGACATCAGATACAGTGCCACGTCCTTTGCCGTAACGCCCTTGCCCAACTTGCCTGTTATGTTGATCCGCATAGACTTCGGCTTCTGCTGGAGTATGCACTGCGATGCCATGACCATCTCGACCTCACTCGTTCCGATGCCGAAAGCAACGGCACCGACAGCACCGTGGGTCGACGTGTGCGAGTCACCACAGACGATTGTCATCCCCGGAAGGCTGAGGCCGCGCTCGGGACCTACCACGTGGATGATTCCGTTCTTCGGGTTCAGCATGCCGAAGTGTGTCAGTCCGAAGTCCTTGGCGTTCTTCTCAAGAGTGTCTACCTGCTTCTTCGACACAGGGTCTTCTATCGGCTTGTCCTGGTCGTGTGTCGGCGTGTTGTGGTCCGGCATGCAGAATATCTGCTCCGGACGGAAACATTTCAGTCCGCGTTCGCACATTCCCGCAAAAGCCTGCGGGCTGGTCACCTCGTGACAGTACAGGCGGTCAATATACAGTTGCGTGGGACCGTCTTCCACTTTTTGGACTACGTGCGAGTCCCATATTTTGTCAAACAGAGTGTTCATGTCTCGTCCTCAGTTTTTGAATTTGTTGATACAATCTATATATGCTTCTACGCTTGCCGTCACGATGTCGGTGTTCGCACCGAAACCATAGTAGACGTGCCCGTCGTATTCGACCTGCATGTGCACCTTGCCCACGTCGTCGCTGCCCTTGCTGATGGCCTGTATGGTGAACTCCTTCAGCACCATCTGCTTCTGGATTATCTTCTTCAACGCCTTTATGGCAGCATCGACGGGACCGTTTCCGGTAGCGGCGGCATCGAACTTCTGATTGCTGATGTCCAGCCCTATGCTGGCAACGCTGCGCACGCCCATACCCGTGGTGACCTGCAGGTAGTCGAGCTTGACAGAATGTGATGCCGATCTGTCGGCACCGGCAAGCATCAGTATGTCATCGTCATTGACCTCCTTCTTCCTGTCGGCAAGCCGCAGGAATGCCTCGTAGATTCTGTCCATCCGCTTGTCGTCGTTCACGTCGACGCCAAGGACGTGCAGACGGTACTTCAGTGCAGCGTGTCCGCTTCTTGCCGTCAGGACTATCGAGTTGTCGTCAAGCCCAATGTCCTTCGGGTCGATGATCTCGTATGTGGACACGTTCTTGAGCACACCGTCCTGGTGTATGCCGCTCGAGTGGGCAAAGGCGTTGCGTCCTACGATGGCCTTGTTTGCCTGGACAGGCATGTTCATCAGTCCGCTCACCATCCTGCTCGTGGGATATATCTTTGACGTGTTGATGTCGGTGTCTATCCCTATGCCTTTGTGACATTTGAGAATCATCACTATCTCCTCCAACGACGTGTTGCCGGCTCTTTCGCCTATGCCGTTTATGGTGACCTCCACCTGACGTGCTCCTGCCAGTACACCGTTCAGCGTGTTTGCGGTTGCCATGCCAAGGTCGTTGTGGCAGTGGGTTGACAGGATGGCTCTGTCAACTCCGTCGACATGCTCTTTCAGATATTTTATCTTCTCGAAGTACTCCTGCGGCAGGCAGTATCCCGTCGTGTCGGGAATGTTCACCACCGTGGCACCCGCCTTTATGACGGCTTCCACCACCCTCGCCAGATACTCATTGTCCGTCCTGCCTGCATCTTCGGCGTAGAACTCCACGTCCTCCACATATTTCTTTGCATACTTGACGGCAGCCACGGCGCGTTCTATTATCTCTTCGCGGTTTGAGTTGAACTTGTATTTGATATGCTCGTCGCTCGTGCCTATTCCCGTGTGTATCCTCTTGTGCTTTGCATATTGCAGGGACTCTGCCGCCACGTCAATGTCTTTCTGCACGGCACGCGTAAGCGCACAGATGGTTGGCCACGTCACGGCTTTCGAAATCTCAATCACCGAATTGAAGTCGCCCGGACTTGAGATAGGAAATCCGGCTTCAATGACATCCACCCCCAAAGACTCGAGCTGCTTGGCAACCTGTATCTTCTCGACTGTGTTCAGCTGACACCCCGGCACTTGCTCGCCGTCGCGCAAGGTGGTATCAAAAACAAACAATTTCTCGCTCATCTCTAACAATATATTTTTTGACCATTAAAAAAGCCTTTCGCACCACGGAAGTGAGAAAGGCTTTAGAATATCTGCATACCCGAACTACGCACAGAACTCACTTCCACTGACCCTCGGTAGTAGAATAATGACTCCGCATAGCAGGATGTATATAAACATTTCGCTCATTGCTTTGCTATTTGATTGCAAAAGTAAAGAGAATATTGAACCCGACAAATAAAACTGAAACTTTTTTATACCGTCTGTTTTCACTTCATAAGTTCTGCCCGCAATGTCCACCATCGTTTCGTGTTGCGTCAAACCTCTCTTGTACCTTCATGGTGAACCACCGAGATCTTCTCGGCAGTTGCCGAGTTTTTCTCGGTAACTGAAGTTTCATCCGGTTCTCCACTCTTGAATACGTTTTTCAGATGCAAGCCGATATTGTCAACAGAACAGTCATATCA
>CAVDAU010000115.1:0-8009 GCA_963607015.1 Streptococcaceae bacterium | reverse complement strand
TCACATCGAACGATGTGAAAGGACATGAGCAGGCTTCGAACAACATTTATGTTGTTTCCGGAAGGCATTGCAGCGGACAGCGATAAGCAAAGAGGGGTGGATGAGCTGTCGCTCATCCACCCCTCTTTGCTTATATATGGTAGCTCTGCCTACCTTAACGGCTGCCGCCTCCTGTGTGCTGGCGGTTCCATGTCTTTGTGGTGACAGACACCGTTCCGTATTGCTTGCCTGATGCGCTGCGTCCCAAAGCTGAAGCAGTGATGTTGGTCACATTCTGCTTTCCGCTGATGCTCATAGCTGTACCGACGGGCAAGGTCACATTGATGGGATAAGTGCCGGAGGCTGTCGCGAGACCTGCACCTGCTGCACGTGCCACAAGCTCAATCAGGTAAGAGGTGACCTTGTCTGCTTTGGACAGGCTTATGTCTGTTCCGATTTTGTAGGAATAAGATGCTGATGAAACAGACATACTACCGCTTCCGTACAGATTGTCCCACGAGTTGGGTGTGAAGCTGATGGCCTCCGAAGTATTCGAATAGCTCAGGGTTGCGGTGCAGAACAGTGAATAGGAAGTGAATCGGTCTGCCTTTACCGTGACCTTTTCTCCATCCACCGAAAATTCTGCATCTACCCACTGCCCGTCAACATATTTCTGTGCCACGACAGTCCCTGCCATATCAGGGTCTATATTATACTCCAGCGTTATAGGCTGCAACAGTGTGGCAGACGCATTTGAGCAGCGCACGTTTGTACCGGTAAGGAACGTGCGTCCATCGGCTCTCGTCCCGTAGGAACCTGTAGCCCTTGAGCCGGTAATCTGCTCGGCTTCATCCGTAGAGTAGGCAGGAGTAGCAATGATTTGTGCGCCTGCTTCCACTGCACCCGCCGGAGCAGTCAGCACCATCGGTATCTCTGCTTCCTCATTACCTCTCAACGTTTCAGTCGCGGTATTACCTTCGGCCGATCCGTCGTCCTTCACGGTAATCGTTACTCCCTCATTGCTCAGTGCCACGTTCCACACAGGGTTCATGTTGTCACCGTCGTCCACTGTGAGGGTCGTCTCCTTAGACACCTTTCCGTCTGCCTCTGCTTTAAGCGTGTAAGAACCCGTTGCCACGTTCTCGAATGTGAACGTTCCGTCTGCCGTGGTAGATGCAGCCGATCCGTTCAGGGAGACAGTTGCCTGAATGCCTTCTCCGTTCATGCTTGTCACGCGTCCGCTGATGTTGTGCGTCACGGCAACCTCCGGCGCGATCACGTTGTCATACTCCGGATCTTCATCACAGCAAGATGCCGCACTGAATGTCAGTGCCATACCGAGGAGTGCATACACTCCAAACTTTCTTAGCTCTTTCATCTTATTAAAAAATTAAAGTGGTTATATAAAATTGTTATAGATATTTGATTCATTTCAGAACAAGTTTATTTGGAAGCAGACACCGCCTGAGAAATACTTCCCGTCCTGCAACACGGCTTGCAGGAACAAGTGCTTCCACAGCAGACAGTCTGCACCGACATTGACGCCGTCGCCTGTATATTCCGCTATGGCACGCAAGTCCGGCGCAAACGAAGGCTGCCAGGTGATGCCGCCCACAATGCCGTTCCACTTTCTGTTATAGTCACGCTTCCACCGGCGGTAGGCTGCATGGAAGCCGATGCTGTGCTCCCTCAGGTTGACATGCTTGGTGGCAGCGACATAGAAGTTGGAAAAATACAGGCTTCTGCCATCGCCCTTTGTCGGTTTAGAACCGTCATGTGCCGTGCTCTTGCCACGCGTCCCAGTAGGATCATCAGATCCAACCACAACGGCAGGCCACCACTTGCCCTCCTTCAATGGACGCAACTTGACAGAGACATGGCGATCCTTATCATAGTATCCCATCCGTGAAGTCTCGCCCACACCGGTCTTCTTAGTCTTCAACAGCGTGCAGGCATACCCTATCTCGACCCATGAGAATGGGGTGATGCTCAGGTAATGGCTCATCGTGTGATACCCGAAGCTCGCGGGTGCGAACTCCTTATTGAGGAAATACACACCGATACGCGCATCCCCTTCGGCGTTCATCTCTGCGGATGGCACATGGAGGAGACCCGACATTCCTGTATAAAGCTGTGCCGATGCAGGCAATAAGGCAATCACAGCAAGCAAGCCGGTGACAAGACTACGCAGCTTCATTTCCCGCCCTCCTTTCTTTCACTAAAGGTGAAATCAGGCGACATCGTGTCCGTTCCCCATGGCAACAAATCTCTATCGAACCATCCTGTCCGCTCATTCTGTTCAGGGTCGGTGAAGTAGGTACGGGTAGAATAGCTGTCTGCCTCCACACTGTAAGTCAGGCGAAAGTTACTTGCCGGACGGATGTTCACTTTCCGTGCCGTCCGCTTATAGGGTGGAAGCATCACAACGACCTTAAAGCCTGCATCCCTTTTCCCCTTGTCGCTACAGGAAGCATAGACACCCACGCTGACATGCTTGAAGTGCCGGAACCCCTCTCCAATCACACCATAGTCGCCATACACATAGCGACCTCCACTCACAGATATCTGCGTGTTCCACCGGTGCAGGTAGATTTCCGGACCTGCCTGTGCCGTAATCCTCTCCATTGTGCTGGCCTCCCATCCCGATGCCATTGAGCAATATCCTGTCAGTCCTACTTGTGCAGTCAGGGCCAACCATCGGTTCAGGATGAACATATTCTTCACGTCCAGTCCGTAGCGTTCCGATCCGAACAGTCCTCCCGATACCTTCATTTTCCAATACTGCCCGATGGCAAGTTGCTTGGAGAGCACTGCCATATTCAGGCATACATTCTTGTACCGGTCGCCGTACTGGTTCACCACCGGCACAAAAGCCTGTGCAGCCATCTCCCAGCGATCTCCTATGTTCCATCTGAAGCCCGGCGTGAGACGAACGAGCACATCATATACCCTGTTATTGTGAAATATGTCTCTGTAATTGAAGTCCGCACCCATGAACACATCCACTGTTCCTGCTTTCTGTTGGCAAAACCCTGTAAGCGACAGCAAAAGGAACAGGCCGGATAAAAATATTTTTATTCTATTCCACATGTCTTTCTTTCCTGCGTTTACGTCTAATATCTTTTTCACTAACAGTTTGGGATCTGCTCCTCTACTTCCACGCACCATTCCATTACGGTAAAAGTCAATCACATTGACCGTATTTGCGGTACATCTCTTTCCAAGAGGAGCATATTCCTGTGCAAAGAAACCAAGAATATGTCAAAAATTCTAATATTACATCAAAAAAAATCAGCAAGCCTTTATTCTGCACCTCGAAGTTGAGTTATATCAAGTTTTGGTTATACGGGAAAAATGCTTTCACGATTGCAAATCCATAGGAAACAGGTCTTTTCATTGAAACAGTAGTTTCCTCATGATGTCCGTCTCCGTTGTTTTTCTAATACAATGCCTCATACTGCCTTGCAATGAGTTTCCACGTATAGAGCCGCTCTGCCAGCAACCGCATGGCCTGTCCGTCCTGTTTCTTGCTGTTCAGCAGTGCAGTCAGCTCCGTGCTGTCCCTGTAGTAATAAGCCCGGTTGTGCGTCGTCTCACGGTTATATACCACGTCATAGGCCAGTATGGGCTTGCCGAAGAACATAGCCTCCACAAGCGAGGGGTTGGTGCCTCCTGCACTGTGGCCGTGGATATACGCGGCTGCATTCTGCCTTAGTGTGTAGAGAATGTCAATGTCATACACCGACCCCATCAGATGTATGTTGGGCAGCCCTCCGTATTGCTTTTTTAGATCCTGTCCATATCTGCTCCGTTCCCAGTTGCCTATGAACACAAGCTCCTGTCCGCACTTCGCATGTGCCTCCAAGGTGATGTGGCAGTTGTTCTCCGGCTCTATCCTGCACACCGATATGTTGTATCCGCCTCGTTTCAGCCCGAGTCTCTGCAGAATCTCCGTCTGCCGATCTTCCGTCACATTGCGCATGGCGTGGTCGCCGCCATAGGCTATCAGGGCAGACTCCCTGTGATATGTCTCGGAGACATAGTCCTGAATGGCTCTGTTGTCGGCAATGACCGTGTCTGCACAGCGCACAGCCACAGCCTCGCTTGTCCTGAGATACCACCTTGCAAAGCGTCCCCACTTGGCTCGTTTGTGTTCCAGACCGTCGATGTTCACTATCAGGTTCTTGCGGAAGAAAAGCCTGAACACCGGCAGGAACAGGCATCCCGACACCCCAAGCACCACCACCGTGTCATATCCTCCTGTGCAGTGGAGCATCGACATGACATCATACAGTATGCTCTGCTTTCCGTTGGCATGAAACCACCTGACGTATTTCAGCTTCGCCCCTTTATGGTGACTTGCCCTCGTGTCATAGTCCTTGGCAGAACAGAAGACGGTATATTCCACGTCCGGCGAACAGTTCTCGCCGATGATATTGTCCACCAAGGTCTCAAAGCCGCCATACTTTGCCGGCACACCCTGAATACCCACCACTGCTACTCTCTTCATAAGTCGTTTTCGTAATAGTTTTTTCCCATGCCCGAGGGTCTATATGTTTGGATTTTTTCGAATTCAGGCGTTTTATATGTTTGGATTATTTCCACTTTCATCAACCTATATGTTTGGATTTTTTCAAATTCAGGCGTTTTATATGTTTGGATTATTTCTAATTTTGCCTCTGAAACAGAACAAAACGAATATGTATTACGCAAGAATCATTGACCGTTATCTTGAAGAATGGGCATCATGCGATACTCGGAAGCCCGTCTTGCTCCGTGGAGCGCGTCAAGTAGGCAAGTCATCTGCCGTCCGTCATTTGGCCAAACGGTTCGAATATTTCTTGGAGCTGAACCTCGAAATGGAGCCGCAGTATAAGACCGTGTTCACTCAGGATCTCAATGTCAACCGCATCGTCACCCAGATCTCTGCCCTGTCAGGGACAAGAATCATTGAAGGCAAGACCCTGCTCTTTATCGACGAAATACAGGAATGTCCTGAAGCCATCATGTCGCTGCGCTTTTTCAAGGAGAATCTGCCTGACCTGCATGTCATTGCGGCAGGCTCCCTGTTAGAGTTCACCCTTGCAGAACTGCCGACATTCGGCGTAGGCCGCATCCATTCCATGTTCATGTTTCCCATGTCTTTTGATGAGTTCCTGCGAGCCAACGGCGAAGACTTGCTGCTCGAAGCCCGCAATTCCGCTTCTGCCGGAAATCCGCTCCCTCTTCCGTTGCACGAGAAGTTGGTAAGTCTGTTCCGCACATACATGCTGGTTGGCGGAATGCCCGAGTGTGTTTCCAGGTGGATAAACACACACGACTATCTGTCATGTCAGGAGGTTCAGGACGATATTCTCGTCAGCTATGAAGATGATTTCTCCAAATATAAGAAGAAAGTCGATGCCGATCTTCTGCGCCACACGCTGCGCAGTGCCGCTGTCCAGACCGCAGGGAAGTTCGTCTACACCAAGGTCGGAGACTACAAGACCGCAGAGGTCAAACGTGCGCTCGACCTGCTCATCCTCGCAGGATTGCTGATTCCGGTTACCCGCACCAATGCCAACGGATTGCCTTTGGGCAGTGAGGCAGACCACTCATACCGCAAGATACTCTTCTTCGATTGCGGACTGATGTTGCGACTGCTGGGCATCACCATGGGTGATACCACTATGCCGACCTCCAAAATCCTCACGGCAACAGCAACCGACCTTGTCAACAAGGGAACCGTGTCGGAGCTTGTCGCCGGTCTGGAACTGCTCCGTTACATGACTCCCAACCTGCGTCATGAGCTATACTATTGGGTGCGTCTGTCCAAAAACTCATTGGCGGAAATAGACTACCTGCTGCCGTCACGGCTCACCATTCTCCCGATTGAGGTCAAGGCCGGAAGCCGGGGAGGCATGAAGAGCCTTTGGACTTTCATGCGCGAGAAACATCTCACAGAAGCTGTCCGCTGTTCATTGGAGAATTTCGGGGAGTTCGGCTATACCGACAAGGAAGCCTCCGATGCTGTTCGCCATGTCAGCATCTGTCCGCTCTATGCCGTTTCACAGATTGGCAAGACCACGGACATATATAAATAAGGAGAACCCGTCATACTTCACCGGCATCCACGGAAGAAGTCCAATGTAGCTACTCTTTCGACAAGACATTCTCAATCTTGTCAATCATGTTGCCCTCGTCATACAGTCCGGACTGCTTCAGCGCATTGTCTGCCATCCGGCGGTAGGTCTTCCCGTCCGACAACATCTCATCGATATGCCGGACTATGCTGTCCATCCGGCTCACGTCTGTCTTATAGCCGTTCACTCCGTCTTCCACCAATTCGGCAATGCCGCCTGCCGTAGGCACAATGACGGGCAGCCCTGCGCTCATCGCCTCCAAGGCTGTCAGCCCGAAGGTCTCAATGAACCGTTCCTTGTCCGAGAGGTTCACCACCACCGATGCCTGATTATAGAACTTGGCCACATCGTCCTGACGTGGCACAATTGTGATATTCTTCTCCTTCATCCGTTCATCAGTATTCTTTCTATGCGGCTGTTCGTCCGTTCGCTGTCATATCGTCCGGAACATTCCATTGCCTTGTCTGCCATTGAGCGATAAATGTTCCCGTTCTCAAGCATCCGCCCTATCTGTTCCTCTATCAGAGACATCTGCTGCACGTCTGTCTTGTAGCCGTTCACTCCGTTTTCCACCATCTCGGCGATGCCGCCTACCGTTGGCACTATCACCGGCAGAGCATTGCTCATGGCCTCCAATGTTGTCAGTCCGAATGTCTCGATTGCCATCTGCGGATTGGTCAGGGTGATGACAACAGATGCCTGATTATAGAATGTCGAAACCTCATTCAAGCGGGAATAAATCTTCAGATTACCCCCCCCTATTCCTATATGATTATCCGACAGATATTCGTTTATGTTCTCCTGCGTGTCGTTTATTATCAGGATGAACCTGTACTGCGGCAACCGTCCTGAGAGTTCGATGAACTCCTTCGTCCCTTTATACTCTTTCAGCGACGACAGCATCAGCACCGTCTTGCGTTTGAAGGCAGCCTCCGCATCGGGCTTCAGCTTATCCACAAACGACTTCGGCAGTGCATTGGGCACCACGGTCACCTTCTCCTTCCTGTGCAGGAAAGATGCCTGATACTCCGACACGCAGATAATCTCGTGTGCCAGCCTTTCCATCATCGCCGCCAACATCCTGTAGAACATTCCCTTCACGAATGCGTTCTCATGGTAGTGATACACCACCCTCTTCCCCATCAGCCGTCCTGCCAAAGCCGGACCTATGGGCAACAGCGTGTTGATATAGAACACCGTCTCCTTGGCAAACATCCATCTGAATGCCTGACAGAAAGTGAGCAGCTGCACCATGGCATAGCGCAGCGTCGTCACCACAGGATTGGTCGAGAAGCGGTAATGGTAATGATGCAGCCGACAGTCTCCCATGTCTTCCAGTTCGTCCAGCACACCTCCCCGTGAAGTCACCAAATCCACCCTGTATCCTCTATGCAGCAATCCCTCCAATACCATGCGCAGCACCTTGGGACTGCCGCTATAGTCATTGAAGAGATGAAAGCAGACTATGCGTTTCATATATGTATTACTGTGATTCTGTGCCGTATTTCCCAAACCGGTATGGGCAATGTGATGCCGGCAACAGTATAGACCATCCACAATCCATCGTTGCATTGTTCCGACAGATTCTCAACAGGCAACCCTAATGCGATTATTTCACATTATTCTCTTTTGGATCCGATGACGGTATTCTATGAATCGTATCATCATCTTGTACACAAAGAACGGGCAGTTGTAATAAACCCGGCGTTGAATCCGGCAGTTACGCGACATCTGTTTGTAAGTCGGCTTGTTGTCTTTCCATGGCGACCTTGCCAAATAATCCAAGTAGACCTGTTTCAACGGGTGATTGCAGTTGGTGAACCAAGGCCGGTTATACAGCTCTCCCGTAAAGTGAATCACGACAGGATGCCTCTTTGCGTGTTCTATCTCCTGCTGAGTGTAGTACTT
>CAVDAU010000114.1:0-8093 GCA_963607015.1 Streptococcaceae bacterium | reverse complement strand
CGCCCGATCCTTCGTCGGTTATGCGGTGGTCGGCATACTTGGCATCGACAATGAGGATGATGAACGGCTGTGTCGTGTATGACATCTCCTGTCCTTGGCTGACGCGGTAGCGCAGGCGCAGTTCATCGGCTCCGGTCTCGTTCAGTGACACGTCCGTTATCTCCGACCGGACGTTTGTCGCCGGCAGAACCTTGGCAATCACAAACCGGCGGCTGAAGTCAATGGGCGTGGGCTGTCCGTCGTCGCCCATGGTCGTTGCCATGCCGAAATATCGGTCAAACTCCTCCTTGGAGGTTATCTTCAGCGATGCCGGCATTGGGGCATCGTTGCGGAAGAAATAGTTACGCGCTTCCGTGAAGCTGACGGTCTGTTCGTCTGCGCACATGGACAGGAGGACTGCTGCCGCTGCCATGAACGCTGTCAATAGGGTTCTTGCTCTCATCTGTTTTTTTGAATCTTATGTAGGTTTCCTGAAAATGTCTATTCACCCGTATAATCGCTGTGAGGCGCGAAACCTTGCATGACGGGCAGGGAAAAATCGCGCAGGCGGCTGCAATGGCGGAAAAGTCGTACCTTTGCCGTCGGAAAGAGCATCGTGAGGTAAGAATGAGGGTAAAAAGAAGCAGGGAAGAGTGGATGCGGAGGTATGTGAGCTTTGTTTTCATACTGTTTGTCGTTGCTTTCGGCACGTCGCTGTCGATACGTGCCAACCTTGGCTCGTCGCCCATCTCGGTGCCACCATACGTGCTGTCGCTGATTCCGGACGTCCCGTTGAGCATGGGACAGTTTGTCATCTGCATGCACGTGGTGTTCATTGCCTTGCAGATTGCCCTGCTGCGCCGCGACTACGAGCTGCGGCAACTGGCACAGATACTGGTGTCGTTTGTGTTCGGACTGTACACGGACATGACCATGTGGCTGACGGGCTTCTTGCAGATACCCGAAACGTTGCCTCACGCCATCGGCTGGCCCTTGCAGTTCATGGAACTGCTTGTCGGCGGTGCGCTGCTGGCATTCGGCATTGCCTGCGAGGTGAGGTGCGACTCGCTGATGCTTGCCGGCGAGGGCTTGCCCGTGGCGATAGCCGGGGTGCTGAAGAAGGACTTCGGGAAGGTGAAGATGTGTTCGGACACCGTGCTGGTGACCATCGGTGTGGTGCTGATGCTTGTCTTCTTCGGCCGCTGGGACTGGAAGATGATTGGCGTGGGCACGATTGTCAGCATGTTCTACGTAGGCTTCATGGTGCGTGTCATTGCTCCGCACATTGTGTGGCTCGACAAGATATTCATTCCGGCAGGAGAACGCCGTCACAAAGAGCGTGAAGAACAGGAGGAAGCGGCGGAAGAGCGTGCCGTGCCCTACGTCATAACCATTGCACGCGAGTATGGCAGCGGCGGACTGGAGCTTGGCCGTGCCGTGGCAAGCCGCCTCGGGGTGCACTACTACGACCACACCATAATAGACCGGACGGCAGAACGCTTGGGCTACACCTCGGACTTCGTGCGCAAGAACGAGCAGAACATCTCGAAAGTCAAGCTGTGGGAGCTTATCTTCACCGACAAGAGCATACCGCTGTCGATGAATCCCTCGCGCGACGATGCCATCTTCGTCAGCGAGAGCCGCATAATACGCACGCTGGCAAGGACGGAACCGTGTGTCATCATAGGGCGTTGCGCCAACTGGGTGCTGCGCGGCGACAAGAAAGTGCTGCGCGTGTTTGTGACCTCAAGCCACGACGATGCCGTCGCGCGTGTCATGGACAAGGAGCACGTCGGCAGGGATGAGGCGGAACGACGCATAGAACGGGTCAACGCAGGCCGTTACAACCACTATATGCAGTACACAGGACGGCGGTGGACAGACACGCGCGACTATGACCTCGTGCTCAACACCGGCATCATCGGGCTGCGGCGTTGTGCCGACATCATCGTCGACGCAGCCGACAGAATACAGTCAAACGGCGAGAGGAATGGCTGAAGAACGTCTTTGGAACACGGAATACATCAAGGTGATGGCAAACAACTTCGCCATGTACTTCGCCTTCTATCTGCTCACGCCGCTGCTTCCTATATATCTCAGCGACACGTTCGGCGCGACGAAGGACGTCATAGGCTTCGTGCTGTCGGGCTACACGCTTGCGGCATTGCTGTTCCGTCCGTTCAGCGGCTTTGTGGTCGATGCCTTTCCGCGCAAGCGCGTGCTCATGTTGTTCCTGCTCTGCAACGCCATCTTCTTCGGGGGCTACATAGCCGCCGCGTCGCTGCTGCTCTTCGCCATCGTGCGCACGCTGCACGGCATACCCTTCGGCGCGTCGACGGTGGCAAACAGCACCGTGGCCATCGACGTGCTCCCTGCATCGCGACGCAATGAGGGCATAGGCTACTACGGACTGAGCAACAACGTGGCGACAGCCATCGCACCGACAATAGGCGTGTATGTCTATCACTACACCCACAACTTCGACATACTGTTCTGGATGGCTTTCCTGTCGGCATTGGCGGGGTTTGCCGTCAGCTCGACCATAAAGGTGAAGATCCGTCCTGCCGTCCGTCGCGAGGGCAGCCTGCTGTCGCTCGACCGCTTCTTCCTCGTTCGCGGATGGGTCATCGGACTGAACCTGGCGTTCTTCGGCTTTTGCTACGGAGTGCTCAGCAACTACTTGGCAATCTATGGTCGCGAACGCCTGGGCATCAGTGGCGGCACCGGCATGTTCTTCATGATCCTTTCAGCGGGACTGATACTCTCGCGCCTGCAAGGTTCGCGGTCGCTGCGTCAGGGACGGCTGACACACAACGCCGTCGTGGGAAGCGTGATTGCCACGATGGGCTACTTCGTCTTCGTGGCTCTCCCGAACATGGCCGGCTACTACCTGTCGGCATTCCTCATAGGACTGGGCAACGGGCACATGTATCCGTCGTGCCAGAACATGGTCATAAACGTGGCGCACAGCAACGAGCGCGGAACGGCAAACTCCACCGTCCTCACGTCGTGGGACCTGGGGCAGGGATTGGGCATACTGTGTGGCGGTGTCGTGGCAGAGAGCTTCGGCTACACGCCGGCGTTTTGGATGGTGGCTGCCGTGCATGCCGCAGGACTGCTGCTGCTCGTGACGCGCACACGCGGCTTCTTTCTCGCCCGCAAACTCCGGTAGAGCGGCTCTTCCGATGCCGCCGTGATTGCCGCCGTGGAATGAAGTGCGGATGTAACACAGATGTAACGCAAAAGAGCTGTGGCCGTAACATTGCGTAAGGTCTTTTTACGTATCTTTGCACCGCCAAAGAACGGGACACGGCCGGACACCGGAAAACTGCTCGCTCTTGGCACAGGTCTGACACGAAGAAGATTCTATTACTTAAATAAAATTGTTATGTTTAAAAAAGTAAGATTTCTGCTGTTTACCGTGGCGACGCTGTTGCTTGCGGTGAGCGCACAAGCTCAGATCACTACGTCTGCCATGAGCGGCAAGGTGGTCGATGACAACAACGAGGCCGTTATCGGTGCTACGATTCAGGCCGTTCACGAGCCTTCGGGAACGGTCTATGGATCCATCACCAACGTTGATGGCCGTTACGCCATTCAGGGTATGCGTACCGGCGGGCCGTACACCGTCACCGTCTCTTTCGTCGGCTACCAGTCCCGCACATTCAGCAACGTCACTCTCCAGCTCGGTGAGATTTACAACCTCAACGTTGAAATCTCAGAATCATCGGAATTGCTTGGCGAGGTCGTAGTCACCGGAACGGCATCCAAGTTCTCGCAGGAGAGAACCGGCGCGACGACCAACATCAATCAGGCTGCCATCACGGCACTGCCTACGGTGAGCCGCAGCATTGAGGACATCGCCCGCATATCTCCCTATGCCAACGGCATGGGCTTCGCCGGTGGCGACGGACGTTCCACGAACTTCACCGTCGACGGTGCAAACTTCAACAACAACTTCGGTCTTAGCGATGACCTCCCGGGCGGCGGAAGCCCAATATCGGTGGATGCCATCGAGGAGATGCAGGTCGTTGTCGCTCCGTTTGATGTGCGCCAGTCGAACTTCATAGGTGGCGGCATAAACGCGGTCACCAAGTCGGGTACGAACACCTTCAAAGGTACTGCCTATACTTATCTCACCAACGAGAACATGCACGGCACACGCCTTGCCGGCGTTGACGTGGCACGCACCAAAGACCGCAAGTACACCTACGGTGCTACGTTCGGCGGTCCCATCGTGAAAGACAAACTGTTCTTCTTTGCCAACGTGGAGTATCAGAAGATACCGACCGTTGCCAACCGCTGGCAGGCAAGCGATGACGGCGTGGCTGTGGCAGACCAATATATCTCGCGCACGACAAAGTCGGACATGCAGAAGGTCAGCGACTTCGTCAAGCAGAAATATGGCTACGATACAGGTTCATACACCAGCTTCCCTGCCGACGAGAGCAACATCAAGCTCCTCGGACGCATCGACTGGAACATCACCGATGACCATCATCTTGCCGTGCGTTACAACTACACCAAGAACACCGCATGGAATGCCACAAACGGCAACTCAACCAATGCGTACTACCGCAACCGCAATGCCAACCGCTTCTCGCAGTACTCCATGGCATTCGCAAACTCGATGTACTCACAGGACAACAAGGTCAACACAATCTCAGTCGACCTTAACAGCCGCTTCGGCAACAACATGTCGAACCAGCTGCTCTTCACCTATTCGAATATAGAGGATGTGCGCGGCACAAACTCATCGGAGTTCCCGTTCATCGACATCATGAATGGTTACAGCGTTGACGACAGCGGCAGCATCACTCAGGATCTGTATCCGTATATGTCGCTGGGCTACGAGCTGTTCACCTATAACAATAAGGTACAGAACAAGGTCACGACACTGACCGACAACTTCACTGCCTACATCGGTGCCCACAAGCTGACAGCCGGTTTCAACTTCGAGCATCAGATGGCAAACAACTCATACATGCGCAACGGAACAGGCTTCTACCGTTACCGTTCGCTCGATGACTTCCTCAACGGAGCTGCTCCCGAGACCGTGGCAATCTCCTACGGCTACAACGGCAATGCAAACCCGACAGGACAGGTTGCGTTCAACCAGTACGGTCTGTACGTACAGGACGAGTGGAACATCCTTGACAACCTGAAGGTTCAGGGCGGTATCCGCTTCGACGACATCGTGTTTGACAACGATGACATCATGACAAACAATGCCATCAAGGAGCTGGACTATAACGGTCAGCACTTCGACACCGGTCTGTGGCCGAAGAACAACATTCAGATCTCTCCGCGTCTGGGCTTCACATGGGATGTCTTCGGCAACAAGTCTCTCAGAGTCCGTGGAGGTACGGGTCTCTTTGCAGGCCGTCTGCCTCTGGTGTTCTTCACCAATATGCCGACCAACTCAGGCATGATCCAGGGACTTGCAGTAGCATCTACAAAGTACACCAACGGTGTGGCTACAAGCATTGACAGCCGACTCCAGAACTTCGCCGGCGGACTGGTGACAGACCGCAACGAAATCATCCAGCGTCTCGGTGTGACGACAACCATAACCCCGAGCGAGGGCACCGTCGGCTCGTATTTCGCAGCTGTTGACCGCAACTTCAAGATGCCGCAGGTATGGAAGTCGTCAATCGCCGTCGACTACACCGTTCCGGTTTCGTTCCCTCTGACTGTCACCGGTGAGTTCCAGTACACGGACAACATCAACGCCGTGCGCATCACCAATGCCAATATCAAGAGCAACACCAACGAGTGGGAGCGTCTGAGCGGTGCTGACAACCGCATGATCTACCCGTCTGATTATACCTACAACAGCGTGGGTGCGTATGTCCTGACCAATACCCATAAGGGTTATGGCTACACAGCCAACATCACCGTCAATGCCGAGCCTATCAAGAACCTGAACATCATGGCCGCATACACACACACGGTGATGAAGGAAGTCAGCGGTCTGCCGGGCTCTGACCCGAAGTCGGCAGCCGAAGGTCTGTACACCATCAACGGCTACAACTTCTCCGGCGTGCAGAACTCGCGCTACGTAATTCCTGACCGCGTCATCGCATCAATCAGCTACACATACGGTCACGACCAGTTCTCTCTGTTCTATCAGGGATACTCGCCTTATGGCTACAGCTATGTCTACACCGGCGACCTTGACGGCGACGGAATTGCAGCCGACCTGATGTATATCCCCCGCAACGACAGCGAGATTCACTTCACGAGTGATGCTGACCGCGTGGCATTCTGGAACTACGTCAATCAGGATTCTTACCTGAAGAACCACAAGGGCGAGTATGCCGAGGCTTACGGCGCACGTGCTCCGTGGGTACACAAGTTCGACTTCCGTTGGGCGCACGACTTCACGCTGAAGCTCGGCAACACCAACCACAAGTTGCAGCTCATCGCCGACATAGAGAATGTAGGCAACCTGATTCACTCTTCATGGGGTGTTCCAAAGAACATGAGCGCAAGCAACAACGGTGCACTGCTGAAGGTTGACAAGATTGTGGACAACACACCTTACTTCTCAATCTACCGCGACAGCTCAACCGGCGAGGCTCCTACCAAGACATGGGAGTACAACCGCGCTTATGACCAGGCTTGGAAGATTCAGTTCGGTGTGAAGTACTACTTCAACTGATGTGACAACCGGCGTATGCCCTGAAGGCATACACGAGCCAATATAGAAAGCGGGGCGTATCAATCATTGATACGCCCCGCTTTCTATATTGGTGAAGAAGGTGTCAGTCTTTCAGCAGCACCCGGACAATGCGTTCTGCCGTCCGTCCGTCCCAGCGGTCGGGCAGGGTGGCGTGTTTCCACTCGCCGTCCGTCAGCTTGTCGATGGCAGAGGCCAAGGCTGCCGTGTCCTCACCCACGAGCACGTTGGTGCCGATGCGCCATGTTTCGGGATGCTCGGCATAGGTGTTCAGCGAGATGCACGGCACGTCAAGGAATGTTGCCTCCTCGGCTATGTTGCCGGAGTCGGTGACGATGCCCTTGGCATTCTCCGTCAGGAATCCGAAGTGCAGATAGCTCTGTGTCGGCATGATGTGCAGGTTGGGTGCCGTGATGCCGGTCTGCGACAGGGCAGACTGCACATAAGAGTGCAGCGGAGCCACCACGGGCATACCGTCGGCATGGCTCACCACAGTGCTCACGATGTCGCGCAGCAGCGGAAGATTGTCCGTGATGTCGTGGCGGTTCAGCGTCAGCAGCAGGTAGCCGCCCTTGTGGAGACCCATGCTGTCGAACCACATCGGCTTGAGGAAGCGACGATGGTTGCTGCGTATCGTGTCGATGAGGATGTTGCCGACGTAGTGTATATACTCCGGTATCATGCCTTCCTGATTCAGGTTGCGGTTTGCCACCATTCCTGCGGTGAAGAGATAGTCGGATATGGCATCGACGATGGTGCGGTTGACCTCGCGCGGCATGTTCATGTCGAACGAGCGCGTGCCCGCGATGACATGTGCCACCTTCAGTCCGCGCTTCTTTGCCACTACGGAGCACGCCATGGTCGATGCCAAGTCGTCCACCACAAGCACCACCTGTGCGGGGTGCGCGTCGAGTTCCTTCTCGAAGGCCAGCATGATGGCGGCAGCCACTTCCGACTGTGTGCCGGCAGGCACGCCGAGACAGCTGTCGGGCTTGCCGATGGCGAGGTCGGAGAACAACGATGCGTCGAGGGCGGGATCGTCCTTCGGCCCTGTGTACACAAGCCTGTATGTGATGTTCTTGCCGCCGTTGCCGGCTGCATCCATTGCCCTGCACAGCGGAGCTATCTTCATGAAGTTGGGGCGTGCGCCCGCAACGATTGTCACTTTCATATCGGCACTTTTCTGTTTCCTTGGGGCAAAGATAGTGCAAGCCCGAGACAGCGCAAAGCGAACCCGTTCGATTTTGCTCTGCCGTGGGGTGAAAGCAAGACTTTTACTTTCCATATATGCAAGTCTGTTCACTTCCGTTTACAAACTGTTTACTAACCGTTCAGAAACCGTTCAGAAAAAGCCCGTTTCTGTTCAGAAATCTTCACTTCTGAACAGTTCCGTTCAGTAATTCCGTGTTTGCCCAAGTTTGCACCCTATGGA
>CAVDAU010000113.1:0-8262 GCA_963607015.1 Streptococcaceae bacterium | reverse complement strand
GTGTAGTTGTACTGCATGAAGTTCGTGAGCATGTTGTTCTCGTTCTTATAGACAGTCTGACTGACCATAAGTCCGTTCACCTCCTCATTATTGTAAATCAGCTTGTCGTTCTTGTCTGCAAAAACGTTGGTGCTGCATACCATCATCAGAGATGCCAATAAGAATAATCTAAGAGTTTTCATGGTTTGATCCTTTCTCGTATTAGTGCTTGTTAGGTTTTTCAATATGTCAAACATTCTTGTCGTTTGACACCGTAAAAGTACGGTTGTTGCTTGACAAAGCAAATTCTAACCACGCTTTTTTAAGCATGGTGTCACATGAAACTATTTTGCGAAGTATCTCTTTGCAAGCATTAAAGCACCGGTGCGTCTTCAAGTGACGCTTACGCAAAATGGAGGTTGCAACTTTGCTAAACTTACAGTCTCAAACCGTGCTTTTTGCTCTAAGGTTAATTAAAGTTAACGGCACTTGTCAATGTGCTTCAAGCCAGTTGTTTCCCCATCCGTAGTCGGCTTTCAGCGGCACTTTCATGGTGTATGCGCTCTCCATCTCGCGTATCACAATTTCCCGGATGATGTCTTTCTCCTCGGGAGGAACGCTGAAATTGAGTTCGTCGTGGACCTGCAGAATCATTTTCGCTTTCAGATTGTTACTCTCCATCTGTCGGAAGACGTTTATCATTGCCATCTTTATGATGTCGGCGGCACTGCCCTGTATCGGTGCATTGATGGCATTGCGTTCGGCATATCCGCGCACGATGGAGTTGCCGGAGTTGATATCCGGAAGATAACGCTTGCGGCCGAAGATGGTTTCGACGTAGCCGTTGCGGCGTGCAGACTCGATGCTGCTGTCCATGTATGCCTTTATCTGAGGATATGTCCGGAAGTATCCGTCTATAAGTTCCTTGGCTTCTGCGCGGCTTATCTCAAGCCGTTCGGCAAGCCCGAAGACGGAGATGCCGTAGATGATGCCGAAGTTGGCTGTCTTGGCCTTGCGGCGCATCTCCTTTGTCACGTCATCGATGCTCACCTTATAGATCTTTGCTGCTGTGGCGGCATGGATGTCGTGTCCTTCGAGGAAGGCTTCAATCATGTTTTCGTCCCCGCTGAGATGTGCCATTATGCGCAGCTCTATCTGTGAATAGTCGGCAGAGAAGAACAGGCATCCCTCGTCGGGGATGAAGGCTTTGCGTATCTCACGCCCCTCGTCGTCGCGGACAGGTATGTTCTGCAGGTTGGGATTGCTCGAGCTGAGGCGGCCGGTGGCAGTCACGGCCTGGTTGAATGACGTGTGGATGCGTCCCGTTTCGGGATTGATAAGCAGCGGAAGAGCATCGATATAGGTGCCGAGCAGCTTCTTCAAACCACGGTATTCCAAAATCCTGCCAATGATTTGGTGCTTGGATTTCAGTGACTCAAGCACGTCTTCTGACGTGACGTACTGTCCGCCCTTGGTCTTCTTGGGCTTGGCAGACAGATGAAGCCTGTCGAACAGCACCTCGCCGACCTGCTTGGGCGAGCTGATGTTGAATGTCGTCCCTGCGTCTGCATAGATCTCCTGCTCGATGTCGTTCAGCTTGGCAGTGTAGTCTGCCGAGGTTTGTTTCAGTGCCGCCGTGTCTATCAGCACGCCGTTTGTCTCCATGCGCACGAGGACAGGCACGAGCGGAAGCTCCATGTCGTAGAGCAGGCGTTCCAGATGTTTCGTGCTGATTTCCTTTTCGAGCAGACTCCGGAGTCTGCAGATTGCCGCAGCCTTGAGGCAGACACTCTTGTACGGCTCATCGCTCTCTGTCGTTCCGTCGCCAAGACAGACTTCGGACAGATAGCCGAGGCTGTGGTTAAGCTCGGGTTGCAACAGATAGTGCGCCAGCATCGTGTCGAATATCCGGCCTTTGATGTCAAGCCCGTGGTTGTGGAGCACAATGATGTCGTACTTTATGTTGTGTCCGACCTTGACGCTGTCGGCTTTCGCAAGCACCGGTTCCAGCAGTTTCAGTCGGCGGGCAGTCTCGGTCTTGTCGGCAGAGGGTAGGGGGATGTAGTAGGCTTCTTCAGCGTCGGTGCAGAGTGCGATGCCGCTCAAAACGGCGGTCATCGGCTCAATGCCCGTGGCATCCAATCTGATTGACACAGATTGCGCAGTATTCATGACACTGCAAAAATGGGCTATATCGTCCTCATTGTCAGCACGATGACATGCTGTTTTGGCACCTGATAACCCGATTTCCTTTGAAAAAAATCCGTCGCCTTGACAGTCGGGCGGATTTATCGCAAACAAATCGCCTTGAACAGGCATTGCATTTTTGTTTTCTGCACGAGATTTTGGTGCGGTGTCCACAGCGGCAGAGAACAAGTCGGGTTCGGCAGCAGGTTTTGCCGTGACTTCATGTCCGAGACGGTTTTTGATCCTTTCGAACATGGTGCGGAATTCCAAGTCTTGGAATATTGTGCGGAGTGACCCGAGATCAGGCTCATTGTTCTTCAGCTCCTCAAGGTTGAGGGTTATCGGCACATCGGTCTTTATGGTGGCAAGGAACTTGGAGAACCGGATTTGCTCTGCATTGTCCGTGACCTTTTTCTTCAGTGCACCCTTCAGTTCGTCTGTCCTCTCGAGCAATGCGTCTATGCTGCCGAAGTCCTTTATCAGTTTCTGTGCCGTCTTTTCGCCAACACCGGGACAGCCGGGGATGTTGTCGGAGCTGTCGCCCATCAGTCCAAGCAGGTCGATAATCTGAAGAGTGTTGTCCACTCCATACTTCTGCTTCACCTCTTCAATGCCCATGACCTCGAAGCCGCCGCTGTGCTTGGGGCGGTACATCATGACGTTCTCCCTCACCAACTGTCCGTAGTCCTTGTCGGGAGTAACCATATAGGTCCGGATGTTGCTGTCCGATGCCTGTCTCGACAGAGTGCCAATCACGTCGTCGGCCTCATAGCCACTGACCTCAAGTATAGGAATGCCGTAGGCGCGGATGATGTCTTTTATCACGGGCACGGCACGCCGTATGTCTTCGGGTGTTTTCTCGCGCTGTGCCTTGTATTCAGGATAAAGCTCGTGGCGGAATGTCGGTCCCGAGGGGTCGAAGGCTATTCCTATATATATAGGGTTTTCCTTCCTGATGATTTCCTCAAGCGTGTTGACGAAACCGTAGACGGGAGACGTGTTCAGTCCTTTTGAATTGATTCGCGGGTTCTTTATGAGGGCGTAGTATGCCCTGTATATGAGGGCGTAGGCATCAAGAAGAAAAAGGGTATCTCTGGTTTCCATGTGTCAAAATATTTAGGCGTAAAAATACAAAAAATCGCCTGTGTTCCCTTTTAATAACTAAATTTGTGCCACCGAAACGGATTTTTATGTCGGATAGATTGGACATTATATTGTCGCCGATAAGGGCGGAAATGGAGAGGCTGCAATCCCTTTATGCCTCGGCTCTGTCTACCGACAATGCTCTGCTGCAAAACGTCATCAATTATATTCTCAACCGCAACGGCAAGATGATGAGACCCATGCTGGTCTTCCTGTGTGCCAAACTGCTGGGTCGGGTGACTGATTCTACTTACTTCTCGGCATTGGCTCTGGAGTTGCTGCACAATGCCAGTCTGGTGCACGACGATGTGGTGGATGAGAGCGACGAACGTCGCGGACAGCCGTCGGTGAATAAGGTCTTCAACAATAAGGTGGCGGTTCTCTCCGGCGATTTCCTGCTTGCCAATGCACTGATGCAGGCAGGCATGACACGCAATGTGCAGATCGTTGACATCATATCGAAGATAGGGCGGAGGCTGGCAGAAGGCGAACTGTTGCAGCTGTATAACACGCAGGGGACAGACCTGTCGTATGATGTCTACTTCGACATAATCCGCAACAAGACAGCCATTCTCTTCACTTCGGCAGCCGAGGTGGCAGCCGTATCGGCGGGAGCGGATGCGGATGCCATGAAGACAATGTCGGGCTTCTGTGAATATGTGGGCATGTGCTTCCAGATACGTGACGACATCTTCGACTATCTCGATACGCCTGAAATAGGCAAGCCGACAGGAAACGACATGCTCGAAGGCAAGCTGACGCTGCCCGTCCTGTATGCCCTGAACAGTACGCAGAAAGCGGAATACAGGGAGCTTGCTTTCCAAGTGAGAAGTTGCAGGGCTTCCGACGACGAGATAAACCGGCTGATACGCTTCGCAAAGGAAAACGGAGGCATTGAGTATGCCTACAGCGTCATCAATGAGCTGCGCTCAAAGGCTTTGGCACTGCTTGCCCCGTTCCATGATTCCGACACACTGCGGGCACTGAAAGCCTATCTTGACTACTGCATTGACCGCACCAAATAAGATTAAAAATACAAGATACGTATGAATATCACAGTAATTACCGGCAGTGCCCATAGACATGGAACATCGGCACTTCTTGCAGACAAATTCATAGAAGGAGCTAAGGAAGCCGGACATGAGGTGTTCCGCTTCGATGCCGCATTCAAGAACATTCATGGTTGCATTGGTTGCGACACCTGCAACAGGAAAGGCAACGGTTGCGTGTACAAGGATGACATGGAAGAACTCAATCCGCACTTGATTAATGCAAATGTCATTGTCTTCGTGTCCCCAATCTACTACTTCAACATAAATTCGCAGGTGAAGAGCGTAATAGACCGTTTCTATGCCAACAACTCCGCATTGCAGGGCGGCAGAAAGACGATGCTCCTGCTTTCCATGGCAGACGATTCCACAGACTCAGCACAGGCTGCTACCGTGTTCTTCGGGCATTTCGCCAACTACATGAAGTGGGACAACTTAGGCGTACTCGCAGCAACAAGCTGTTGGACACGTGCTGACATTGAGAATACAGACTTCCCACATAAAGCCTACGAATTGGGTAAGGCTTTATGAAAGCATAAGCCACACTGTCAGAACAGCTTCGTCTCCTTGCCGAGGATGTCGCTGAGAAGCATGTTTGCCAAGCGGCTTGTCCCTAAGCGGAAGTACTTGTTGTCGAGCCATTCCTTGCCAAGGATCTCCTTCACGATGGTGTAGTAATTGATGGCATCCTGCACGGTGTTTATGCCTCCTGCGGCCTTGAATCCCTTGCGTATTCCCGTCTGCTTGTGATACTCCTTTAGGGTTTGGCACATCACGTAAGCAGCTTCGGGAGTGGCGTTCACGTCAATCTTGCCTGTGGATGTCTTGATGAAGTCGGCACCGGAATAGAGAGAGAGTAGGGCGGCTTTCTTGATGTCGCAGGCAGTCTTCAGTGCTCCGGTCTCGAGTATGACCTTCAGCTTCTTGTCACCACACATCTCCTTGAGTTCGTCAATCTCGTCGCAGACAGCCTCGTAGTCGCCTGCGAGATACTTGCCTACGGGCAGCACGATGTCGATCTCATCGGCTCCGTCCTTCAGTGCCATGGCTGTCTCGGCAATCTTCACCTCCATGAATGTCTGTGACGAAGGAAATCCGCCGGAGACGCAGGCTATACTGACGTTGTCGGCTTCGAGCGTGGCACGCACAATCTCTGCAAAGCATGGATAGACACAGATGGCTGCAACGTTCTTGAGGAAAGGATAGTCGTTGTCTATTTGGTTGACTTTCTTTGTGAAGTTCATGACATATTCGTCATTGTCTGTCACCTTCAGCGTGGTCAGGTCTATGCAGTTGAAGAGGAACTTCTTGACTTCTTCGGTATCGTTCTCTGCCGCCTTTTCCGTCAGGAGTTTGCTCACGGCGGTCTTCACCTCATCGTCGTTGATATTGGTCTTATACTTCTTCAGCGTTGCCTCATACTTGCTTTCGCTGCGTGTCTGTCCTTCGTTGTTCTCTATAAGGTCAAATCCCTTGAATGTCTCTTCCATAAGTATGTTGTGTTATTTTAGTTTCGGGTTATTGATGTGTCTTTCCTTGTCTCTTCTTGTTTTCTTGTCGAGGCTCTTCCGGAACTCTTCTGTCAGATCCGTCCCCGTCTGGTTGGCAATGCAGAGAAGCACCCACAGTATGTCTGCCATCTCCTCTCCGGCATTGTCTTTCTCGCCGGGCTTGAATGACTGGTCGCCATACTTGCGTGCCATGATGCGTGCCAGTTCACCGACTTCTTCGGTCAGTACCGCCATGTTTGTCAGCTCACTGAAATAGCGGACACCGTATGTGTGTATCCAGTCGTCCACGAGCTTCTGTGCTTCTGCTATGGTCATTCTCTCTATTCCTTGTTTTTGGAGTCAATGCAAATGGTCACAGGGCCGTCGTTGAGAAGCTCAACCTTCATGTCTGCGCCAAATTCGCCGGTGCCGACACACTTGCCCAGTTCCTGCGACATACGGTTGCAGAACTCGTCATAGAGCGGTATGGAAATCTCCGGCTTGGCTGCGCGGATATACGACGGACGGTTGCCTTTCTTGGTCGATGCCATCAGCGTGAACTGGCTCACGACCAATATCTCTCCGTCTTCATCCCTCACGGAGCGGTTCATCACACCGTTCTCGTCTTCAAAGATACGCAGATTTACCGTTTTCTTGCAAAGCCAGTCCATGTCTTCCTGCGTATCTGTCTCCTCTATCCCCACAAGCACCAACAGTCCTTTGCCTATCTTCGACTTGCACAGACCGTTGATTGTCACCGATGCGTGCGTGACTTTCTGTATCACTATTCTCATGTTGCTGTCCTCTGTTTTGCTATGCTATTCCTTTGTTTTCAAAGTATTCTCTCACGAGCTTGCCTTTAGCCTTCCCTATAGTTCTCTCAAGCTCCTCCTCCGTGGCTTCACTGATGCGCTTCACGCTCTTGAAATGCTTCAGAAGAGCCTTCTGTGTCTTCTCGCCAATCCCCTTTATGTTGTCCAACTCGGATGTGACCTGATGCTTGCTCCTCTTGTTCTTGTGGAATGTGATGGCAAACCGGTGAACCTCATCCTGTATCCTTGTCAGGAATTTGAACAGTGCCGAGTTTGTGTTTACGCCTACGGTCTGTGGCGGGAAGCCGTAGAGAAGCTCCGAGGTGCGGTGCTTGCTGTCCTTTGCAAGTCCGGCTATCGGTATCTCCAATCCAAGTCCGTCAATCACCTCTTTCACCGAATTCATCTGCCCTATGCCGCCATCGGTGATTATCAGGTCGGGTAGGGGAGTGCCCTCCTCAACAGCGCGGCTGTACTTTCTGTGCACTACCTCACGCATGGATGCATAGTCGTCCGGCCCGTCCACAGTCTTTATGTTGTATTTCCTGTAATCGTTCTTCGACGGCTTGGCCTTGATGAAGACGACACACCCTGCCACAGGGTCGGAGCCTTGGATGTTTGAGTTGTCGAAACACTCGATTCTAAGGGGGAGTTTGTCCAAATGCAGCAGGTTCTGTAGCTCTGTCAGCAGGCGGACGGCATGCTGCTCGGGGTTCAGCTTCTCTTCCTGTTTTATGCGGTCGAGCTTATATTCCCTGACGTTCATCTCCGACAGGCTCAGTAGTTTCTTCTTGTCTCCGCGCTGCGGAACGGTGAATGTGGCTTCGTTCATGGTGAAACCAGGCTCGAAAGGCACTATAATCTCCCTTGCAGAGCTGCCGAACCGTTGTCGCATCTCACTGATTCCCATTGCCAAAAGCTCTTCCTTTGTCTCGTCGAGCCGTTTCTTGTATTCAAACGTGAAGCTCTGGTTTATGGCTCCGCTCTTGACGTGCATGAAGTTCACGTAGGCAGACTTCTTCTCCTCGTCCTCCTCAATGCTGAACACGTCGATATTGTCAAGACTGTAGTTGACGACTTCAGACCGTGCATTGTAGTTCTTCAGCAGCAGGTATCTCTTCTTGATGACCTCCGCTTCCTCAAACTTCAGGTCGGATGCCAGTGCCGTCATCTCCCTGAGCATCTGCTGCTCAAGGTCGCGGGTGTTGCCCCTGAGTATCTCCTCCGCATCCTTGATGTTCCTGTTGTATTCCTCCTTGCTCTGCTTGCCTATGCATGGTGCCTCGCAGTTATCAAGATGATACTCCAAGCAGACCTTGAACTTGTTTGCCGCAATGCCGGCTTCGGTCAGGTTCAGCTTGCATGTCCTGATAGGGTAGAGGTGCTTTATCAGTTCCAGGAGGTTCTTCCTTGTCTGACCGTGTGTGTACGGACCGAAATACGTTGCCTTCTTGTCTCTCTGATGCGCGGAGAACACACGGGGGAAATCCTCCTTGCTGATGGCTATGGAGGCGTATGTCTTGTCGTCCTTGAGCTTTACGTTGTACCTCGGCTTGTATTTCTTTATCAGCCTGTTCTCCAAATTGAGTGCATCCTCCTCGG
>CAVDAU010000112.1:0-8324 GCA_963607015.1 Streptococcaceae bacterium | reverse complement strand
TCGTAACCAAAAAGCGCGACGCACTGTTTTTATGGTGCGTCGCGCTTTGTTTAGTACGATGATTTTCCTTAGAGCTGTGCGCGGATGGCCTGTGCAATCTGCTCAAGCTCGTCGTCGGAGAGATGCAGTTTGGGGTTGGAAAAATTCAGGTCTTTCTCGCTCTGCATGGGCACCAGATGTATGTGCGCATGGCGGACTTCAAGCCCGAGCACGCCGACACCGATCTTGACACACGGGAATGCCTTCTTGATGGCAACAGCCACATGCTTGGCGAAGACTGCCATCTCGCTCAAATCCTCGTCGCTGATGTCGAAGATGTAGTCGGTCTCCTTCTTGGGAATGACGAGTGTGTGCCCTTTGACCATGGGGTTCACGTCGAGGAAAGCAAGGAATTTGTCGTTCTCTGCCACCTTGTGGCTCGGGATTTCTCCCGCCACGATCTTGCTGAATATTGATGCCATGATGTGAAGTCTCCTCGTTTAGATTGATATATCCATGATCTCGAACTGCATTGTTCCGCGCGGCACCTTGATGTCTACCACGTCGCCAACCTTCTTCCCCAGCAGACCTTGTGCTATCGGCGTGTTGACGGAGATCTTGCCTTCCTTGAGATTTGCCTCCGTGTCCGACACGATTGTGTAGGCCATCTTCTGGTCTGTCTTCACGTTCTTCAGCACCACCTTGGTCAGCATCTGCACGCTGTCTGTGTTGAGCTTCGAGGGATCGATGATTTTCGAGTCGGCAATGGTCTGCTTCAACTTGTTGATTTTCATCTCGAGTATGCTCTGTGCCTCTTTGGCTGCGTCGTATTCGGCATTCTCCGACAGGTCGCCCTTGTCGCGTGCCTCGGAGATTGCGGCTATGACGGCCGGACGCTCCACGGCCTCCATGTGCCTTAGCTGCGCTACAAGATTGTTGTAGCCTTCTTCTGAAATGTATGCCATAACTATCTGTTCTTTATGTTTTATGTTCGTAAAAAATCGGATATAACAAAAAAGAATCCCAGCATGATGGATGCACACACTGGAACCCCTTTCGGTTAATTGTCTTGACAAAGATATGGATTAAATCCCTCTTGCCAAAGAAATGTAAGGGGAAAAGCCCTTTTTAACTAAAATTCAGGGAGTTCAAGCCGCTACAATACGGCTTTTATCGCGCTTTCCACAGCATCGACACTCTCGGGACGGGCACTGAGTTCGCTCTGTCTGCTGATGACAAACACCGAGGGCAGTGCCGTGACATTATAGAGCGTGAGCAGATCCGAGTATGTTCCCCTGCTGTCGCGGACGCAGATCCACGGCAGGTTGTCGGCGGTTGTCTTCCAGAAATGCTCGTTCGAGTCGAGCGAGATCTGATAGATTTCAAGTCCGCGCGAAGCGTATTTGTCGTACAGTTCGCGCAGCATGTAGTTGTGCGATGCCGATACCTCTGTCGCGTATGCGGTGAAGTCGAGCAGCACCACCTTGCCTTTCAGATCGCTGAGCTTGCGCTCGCGGCCGTCAATGTCGCGCAACGCTATGTCGATGATGCCCGATTCGTTTATCTGACTGCCTTCGGGCAGCTCCACAACCTGTTGCGAGCCGGTGCGCGTGTTGCGCATTCCCTTCATGGCAATGTTGTAAAGATTGCGTGCGCGCTCGGAGTGAGGATACGCATTGTTGAAGCTTGTCGCCACAGCAGCAAAGCAACGCACGTCATCGCGGCTGGTCAGCGGGTCGAAAAGCAGGTAGCCGTTGAGCCGCTGGAACAGTGCGAAGTAGGCATAATCGGTGTTTGGTGCGGTGAGGATGTAGTTCATCTTCACGTCGTTCTTGTAGTTGCTGACCATGCGGTCAATGCTGTCGTTGTAGATGCCGGGCAGCAGACTGCCACTTTGGTATTCGGCTGTCAGACGGTCAATGCGGCCTTGCAGGTCGGCGAGCTTCAGACTCAGTTCCTTGATCTTGTGGTTGCTCTCCGAACCCTCAATGGTATAGTCGAGGCCGAACTTGTCGGCAGTGCCGCTTATGCCCACGGTTTCTGTGGAGTCGATGACGAAATTCACAATCCTGTCGTCCAAGCGCAGACGGTAGAAGTCCGGAGCTTCGGGACGTTGGTAGCTGAAAGAGTAGTCTCCACCGGCTTTCAGCTTGACGGAATCGAGCGTGTGTATGCCGTCGAGGGCGGCGGCATCAAGATAGAGCATCTTTCCTTCGGCTCCGCTGATTTGCCCGTTGACGCGGAAGCTCGGCTTGTTTTCGCCGCAAGCTGCCAGCAGCAGCGGCACGATGACTGCGAGGTATAGTTTCTTCATGTCTGCAACTTTTTGTGTGTAACGCGCCGGTTTTCCGTCCGTAATCCTGTGGCTTACGATGTGTAATCCTGCGGTTTTTGATGCGGAAACCTGCGGTTTATGGGGTGCAAATATAAGGTTTTCGGTATGAAATCCGGCGGTCTGCAGATTGTAGGGCGGAAAAAAACTTAAAAACGGAGAATGTACTAACATTTTAATACCAAGCTGCCGGACTGACGAAATATTTGGGTAACTTTGCGCGATTTTATATAAAGACAACTTTTAAAGATTTTATGATTAACCCAATTGTTAAGACAATCGAGCTTGGAGATGGGAGAACCATCACGCTCGAAACGGGAAAGCTGGCAAAACAGGCAGATGGTGCTGTGATGCTACGAATGGGTAACACTATGTTGTTAGCGACTGTTTGTGCAGCAAAAGATGCAGTTCCCGGAACAGATTTCATGCCTTTACAGGTAGAGTACAAAGAGAAGTATGCCGCTTTCGGACGTTTCCCCGGCGGCTTTACCAAACGTGAGGGCAAGGCTTCCGACTATGAAATCCTGACGTGCCGGTTGGTAGACCGCGCTCTGCGCCCGCTCTTCCCCGACAATTTCCACGCTGAGGTGTACGTGAACATCATCCTCTTCTCTGCCGACGGCACGGATATGCCCGATGCTCTGGCAGGATTGGCTGCTTCGGCAGCTTTGGCTGTCTCGGACATTCCGTTCAACGGCCCGATCTCGGAGGTTCGCGTGGCAAGAATAGACGGCAAGTATGTCATTGACCCGACGTTCGATCAGCTGAAGAACGCCGACATGGACATCATGGTAGGTGCAACCTACGACAACATAATGATGGTGGAAGGCGAGATGAGCGAAGTGTCTGAGCAGGATTTGCTCGGTGCTCTGAAGGCCGGACACGAAGCCATCAAGGGAATGTGCAAGGCACAGATGGAGCTGGCAGAGATGGTCGGCTCGACCGTGAAGCGCGAGTATAACCACGAAGAGAACGACGAAGACCTCCGCAAGGCAGTGCATGACTTCAGCTACCAGCGTCTTTACGATCTGGCGAAGGAAGGCTGTGCCGACAAGCACAAGCGTGAGGACAACGCCACAGCCATCTGCGACGAGTTCAAGGCACAGTTCAGCGAAGAGGAATTGGAAGAAAAGGCTCCGATGATCGACCGCTACTTCTCGGCAGTGACACGCGAGGCAATGCGCCGCTGCGTGCTCGACGAGGGCACACGCCTTGACGGACGCAAGCCGACCGAGATCCGTCCGATCTGGTGCGAGACAAGTCCGCTGCCCGGACCGCATGGATCGGCAATCTTCACACGCGGTGAGACACAGTCTCTCGCCACTTGTACACTCGGAACCAAGCTCGACGAGAAGATAATCGACGACGTTATGAATCAGGGACGCCAGCGTTTCCTCCTGCATTACAACTTCCCACCATTCTCGACAGGCGAGGCAAAAGCACAGCGTGGTGTCGGCCGTCGTGAGATAGGCCACGGACACTTGGCTTGGCGTGCGCTGAAGGGACAGATTCCTGCAGACTATCCTTATGTAGTCCGCATCGTTTCGGATATTCTGGAGTCCAACGGCTCGTCGTCGATGGCTACCGTTTGTGCCGGAACTTTGGCTCTTATGGATGCCGGCGTGAAGATGAACAAGCCGGTATCGGGCATCGCAATGGGACTTATCAAGGACTCTGACAGCGACAAATATACCGTTCTCTCGGATATTCTCGGCGACGAGGATCACCTCGGCGACATGGACTTCAAGGTGACGGGAACGCGCGACGGCATCACAGCCACGCAGATGGATATCAAGGTCGACGGTTTGTCGTATGAGATTTTGGAGAAAGCTCTTCTTCAGGCAAAGCAGGGCCGCGAGTATATCCTTGGCAAGCTGACCGATTGCATCGCCGAGCCGCGTGAAGACCTCAAGCCTCATGCTCCGCGCATCGTGACAATGGTCATCCCGAAGGAGTTTATCGGTGCTGTCATTGGCCCGGGCGGAAAGATCATTCAGGGCATGCAGGAGAAGACCGGCGCAACAATCACCATCGAGGAACAGGAAGACGGCGGACACGTGGAAGTCTCGGCTTCCAACAAGCAGAGCATCGACGACGCTGTAGCAATGATTAAGGCCATCGTAGCCATTCCGGAAGTAGGCGAAATCTATCACGGCAAGGTGCGCTCGATAATGCCTTACGGCTGCTTCGTGGAGTTCCTGCCTGGTAAGGATGGTCTCCTTCACATCTCTGAGATTGACTGGAAGCGTCTGGAAACCGTTGAGGAAGCCGGCATAAAGGAAGGCGACGAGATTGACGTGAAGCTGCTCGACATCGACCCGAAGACCGGTAAGTTCAAACTCTCTCACAAGGTTCTGGTTCCGAAGCCGGAAGGCTATCAGGAACGTCCCGAGCGTCGCCAGCATGGAGGTGACCGCCGCGACCGTGGCGAGAGGAGAGACCAGAACAGAAGGCCTCAGTATCACAACCGCGACAACAATGAGTCGCAGGCCGACAACGGGCAGCCGGAAGTACAGGAATAATTGTACCTGTACATATATAATATAAGGTATAATGGGAGTGCCGGCATTGAGAGTGTCAGCACTCCCGTTGTTTTTCAATCAGCGCACATATCAAACGACGGCATATCGCCTCTATGAACAGACGACATTTCATTAGCCTCACGGGAGGCGGACTGCTGGGTCTCGAGCAGATAAGGGCGGCATTAGCTGCCGGCTGTGATACGGAGCATTGTGCAAAACCGCTATCTTTGCACGAACCAATCGAAACGACAATGAACGACAGTTTTGTTTTTCCACAGTTCCTGAAGCGCAGCGACCGTGCCGTCATCGTCTCCCCGTCGGGCAAGGTGGAGTCTAACATCGTGTACGAAGGCAAGAAACGATTAGAGTCGTGGGGGTTAGACGTGACGGTTTCTGCCCATGCGTGTGGAAAATACGCCACGTTTTCCGGTACACAGGAGCAGAGGCTGACGGACCTACAGCAAGCGTTGGATGCCGATGACGTGCGTCTGATATTCTGTAGCCGTGGCGGCTATGGGGCGCAACACCTTGTCGGACAATTGGATTTCACACGTTTCCACGCAAACCCGAAGTGGATTGTGGGATTCAGCGACATCACTGCCCTGCACCAATGCCTGCAACACGAAGGCTTTGCCTCGCTGCACGCACCGATGCTGAAGCATCTTGTGGAAGAGCCTGTGGGCGACGAGTGCAGCAAGGCACTTCATGACATCCTGTTCGGCACGGCTTTCAACGGCGACGGGCAGTTCTCATATACCTGCAAGGCAAACAGCCTGAACCGGACAGGCACGGCACAAGGCACGTTGCGCGGCGGCAATCTGGCTGTGTCCTACGGGCTGCGCGGAACGGAATACGACATTGTGCCTGCCGACGGCACGGTGTTGTTTGTTGAAGATGTCGGCGAGAAACCGCATGCCGTTGAGCGCATGATATACAATCTGCGTATCGGCGGTGTTCTGGAACGGCTCTCGGGACTCATCATCGGTCAATTTACGGAATACGGAGAGTGGCACCAGCTGGGCAAAGACCTCTATGGAGCTTTGTCGGATGCCATTGGCTGTTGCAAGTGCCCTGTGTGTTTCGACTTTCCCGTGGGACACGTCACACGGAATCTGCCTATGATTGAGGGCGCAAAGGTGGAGTTGTCTGTTGCAGACAACGGAGTGAGACTAACATTTTTGGGAAAATGAAAGCAAGATACACCATATTGACGGCGGCATCATTCGTGGCGTTAGCCGTCTTTTCCTGCGGAAGCAGGACGACACAGTCCGGTGCGGCCTCGGCAGAAGAGTTGCAGGCAAAGGTCGTGAACGTGCCTTATTTTGATGCCGACAGTGCATACGCTTATGTAAAGGCGCAGGTGGACTTCGGCCCGCGCACGATGAATTCGGCTGCACACGATGCCTGTGGTGACTGGTTGGCTGCCAAGTTGGAGCAGTTTGGTGCGAAGGTCTATGACCAGCGTGCCGATTTGACCTCCTACGAGGGCAAGGTCGTGAAAGCACGCAACATCATCGGCTCTTTCAAGCCGGAAGCGAGGAAGCGCATTGCCCTGTTTTCGCATTGGGACAGCCGTCCCTGGGCAGACAATGACCCCGACAGCAGCAAACACTATACGCCCATTCTCGGAGCTAACGACGGTGCCAGCGGTGTTGGTGTGCTGTTCGAGATTGCACGGCATCTACAGGCTGCACAGCCGGAACTCGGCATAGACATAATCCTGCTCGATGCCGAAGATCTCGGTAATCATAAGGACTACGACGGCGAACACACCGACGAGTCGTGGTGTCTCGGATCGCAATACTGGGCTCGCGTGCCGCATGTCGAAGGCTATAACGCACGTTTCGGCATACTGCTCGATATGGTTGGCGGCACCGGAGCGCGTTTTCAGTATGAATACTATTCGGAACAGTATGCCAAGGACATCAACCGCAAGGTGTGGGGCGCAGCCAAATCGTTGGGCTACGACAACTATTTCATTCCGCAGACCGGTGTCGGAGCAACCGACGACCACAAGTTTATAAACGAAATAGCGCACATTCCGACCATAGACATAATCCCGACAAGTCCGCAGTACACGTTCTTCGAGCATTGGCATACGGTGAAAGACGATATGGATGCCATCAACGTCGGCACGCTGAAGGCCGTAGGGCAGACTGTCATGCAGGTGATATACAACGAACATTAAGCCACTTTTTGGAGAAGAGAGCAAAACAATGACAATAAACGAGATACAGGACGAGATCATAGACGAGTTCAATGACTGCGCCGATTGGATGGACAAATACCAGCTGCTCATTGACCTTGGCAGTGAACAAGAACCGATAGAGGAAAAGTATAAGACCGAGTCGAACCTTATAGAAGGCTGTCAGAGCCGCGTGTGGTTGCAGGCCGACTTCATCGACGGCAAGATTCACTTCCAGGCAGAGAGCGATGCCCTGATAGTGAAAGGCATAATAGCACTGCTCATTCGTGTGCTTAACGACCGCATGCCGCAGGAGATATTGGATGCCGACCTCTACTTTATCGACCGTATAGGTCTGCGCGAACATCTGTCGCCGACACGCGGCAACGGACTGTTGGCCATGGTGAAGCAGTTGCGCATGTATGCTTTAGCATTCGCGGCGCACGTATCCGGCGATGACAGCCACCGCCAACAGGATTGACGCGGCATAGAGCGGCCATCCCATGATGTCCAACAGGGAGTCGGCGTCAGGGAATATCCTCGACAGTGCGAC
The DNA here is from genome assembly GCA_963607015.1 of Streptococcaceae bacterium. Classification (GTDB taxonomy): domain Bacteria; phylum Bacteroidota; class Bacteroidia; order Bacteroidales; family Bacteroidaceae; genus Bacteroides. The sequence continues at coordinate 753 of CAVDAU010000112.1, read as the reverse complement.
ACTGAGTCCATTGTTCAGGATGTGCACCGTGATGCAGGGCATCAGACTACGGGTCTTGTAGTACAGCCATCCCAACAGCAACCCGACGAAAGTCGCAGGAATGATTTGTGCGGGGTTGATGTGGAAAATCCCGAATATCAGGGCAGAATACAAAATGGCCTTGCCCGCAGAGAATTTCCTTAACAGCTCTTCTGTGACACCGCCACGGAACAGCATCTCCTCAAGCACCGGACCGAGCACGACGATTGCCAACACTCCCGTCCAGCCCGATTCCATCTGTGAGAACGAATCTTCCATGAGATTCGGCAGAAATCCGAACGTCTGCGACAGCAAGTCCGAGAGTACGATTGCCGCCAGCCCCAAGCCGCCAGCCCATGACATTATGCGTGCAGAGCACGGGTTCCACAGCCGCTTCGCATTCTTCTGATACCCCATTGCTATGAGAATCAGTGCCATCACGACAATGGATACGATTAGCCCCACCGTGACCGTCTGTCCGTAGTCATAGTCGGAAGCCGTCGATAAAGCCCCATATATGCCGCCGACGGCAAACGATGCTGCAATCTGCACCGCATAGTATATCAACACTATTCTAATCGCTTTCCACATAAATCGTTGTAATCACGGGAAACAAAGTTACTGAAATATTGCTGTCCGCTAAAACTTTTTGGGGACCAATAAAATAGGGCCGGACTCTTCGCCACGGCTCTTTCATTTATCCATATCCTGCGGCGTGAATATCGGTGTTGGGTG
>CAVDAU010000111.1:0-8334 GCA_963607015.1 Streptococcaceae bacterium | reverse complement strand
CACCTGATGTGTCCTGATATCGCGTGAATGCGTATCCTGCTTCTGATGTCTGTTGTGCCAGAATGATGTTTCACTTATATAATGTGCCATCCACACTATATTCCTACAGAGTATCAATACGGATGACCATTTTCGTGAGGTCACGAAAAAACCTTGAATGAGATTAGGGCATGATATAAAGAAATGCAGAGGGCTGTGTCGTATCCCGACACAGCCCTCTGCATTTTAATATCACTCACACTCCTTTACTCAACGTTGATGGAACGTACGGTCTTGGCCTTGTCGTCTTCGGTGACCTTGGGCAGAACTACGCTGAGCACTCCGTTGTCGACGTGTGCTGAAATCTTGTCCTTGTCCACGTCTTCGGGCAGTATCATTGTCTGCTGGAACTTGCTGTAGGAGAACTCGCGGCGCAGATAGCGTCCGTTCTTCTTGCCGTCCTTGTCGGCACTCTTCTTCTCCATGGTGATGACGAGGTTATTGTCCTCATCTACATGTACGTTGAAGTCGTCCTTGTTGAGACCCGGAGCTGCAAGCTCTATCTCGTAGTCGTGTTCTGTCTCGAATACGTTGATGGCAGGTGCTGTGGCGTTTGCACGCGGCATCCATTCGGTGTTCAAGAAGTCATTGAAGATACTCGGTAACCATTCTTGATTTCTTCTCATTGTCGGTAACATAATTCAAATCTCCTATTCTTTAAGTTTTTTCTTTTTGTTCTACATTGTTTCCTTTCGGGCAACCTCTCCGTCGACGCTTACGGTCTACTGTGCCTCTGCGTTTTCGGGAACCGCTGCTCGCCTATAGAGTTGCAAGTGATGTGCCAAAGGGCGTTGCTTCGTCAGGTGCAGACATTTGTTTGCTGTTCATGACAAAATTACAGCTTAGTGCGTCTTTATATATGCCATTATGTCCGAATCGGGTGCTCTCGTACATGGTGTCGTGTGCCGATGGGAATAAAAGTCACGGATAATTACGCAGTTACGAATATAACCCTTACTTTTGCAGAGCGTTCCGTGCGGCATTGCGGTACTGCGGTATCGGCTTGATGCTTCGCGGGGTCGCGAGTAAAAAGATTGTTTAACTAATGACTGAAAGGCAAAGAAGATGTTTCAGGAAAAAGTTGGAGAGAATGCCGGTGTTGTTTGGAACGCACTGAACGGTACGGATGGCAAGGCATTCAAGGAAATCAAGAAAGAGAGCGGACTGAAAGAGAAAGACCTCTATCTGGCTTTGGGCTGGTTGCTCAGGGAGGGCAAGGTCTCTGTTGATGCAGCAGAGAAGGACTTGTTCATCAAGCTCGTCTGAGGCACGCGCATAAACACATCAAAGAAGGTGCGTCGCAGCATTTGCACATATGCGTTGCAATGTTGTTGGCGCACCTCTTTTTATATCATATAAACATACGGACAACGATGGACAAGAGGATTATAAACGTGGGACTGGTGCAGCAGCAGAATGGAGCTGATGCCGATGACAACAGGCAACGCCTTGTGAAGAACATAAACCTGTGTGCCGACAGAGGCGCGCAGATGGTGGTGTTGCAGGAACTGCACAATACGCAGTACTTCTGCCAGACGGAGAATGTGGATTTGTTCGACCTGGCTGAACCCATACCCGGACCATCGACAGAACTGTTCGGCAAGGTTGCCGCCGAGAGGCATATCGTGCTGGTGGCATCGCTCTTTGAACGCCGTGCCGCAGGGCTGTATCACAACACCGCCGTGGTGTTCGATGTCGACGGCAGCATCTGTGGCAAGTACCGCAAGATGCACATCCCCGATGATCCTGCCTACTACGAGAAGTTCTACTTCGCGCCTGGCGACCTTGGCTTCCGCCCTGTGCAGACATCGCTGGGCAGGATTGGCGTGCTGGTGTGTTGGGATCAGTGGTATCCCGAGGCTGCACGCATCATGGCTCTTGGCGGTGCGGAGATGCTGGTCTATCCGACGGCGATAGGATGGGAGAGCACCGACACCGATGATGAGAAGGAACGCCAGCTGAATGCCTGGATGCTGTCGATGCGCGGACATGCCGTGGCAAACGGACTGCCTGTGGTGGCAGTGAACAGGGTAGGGCGTGAGACTGACCCATCGGGACAGACCGGCGGCATAACGTTTTGGGGCAACAGCTTCGTGTGCGGACCGCAGGGAGAGATGATTGCCCGCATGGGGTCTGAAGCACCGGACAATATGGTTGTCAGCATAGACATGTCGCGTTCTGAAAACGTGAGACGCTGGTGGCCGTTCCTGCGCGACAGACGCATCGATGCCTATGGAGATTTGCTCAAACGATTTGCAGACTGAGGGGAGACTATTGTGTCGCATTGACGAAGTCCGGAAATGACAACACCCCTTTCTTCTGCTGTACTTCACTTTCCGATGCAGAAGTGGCGGAAGATGTTTTGGAGGACATCTTCGCTTGTGACTGTGCCAACGATGTTGCCAAGGTGGTAGGTGCACTCGCGGATGTCCTGCGACAGCAGGTCGCCGGAAAGGCCGGCATCAAGTCCGGACTGCACTCTGCGTATGGCTTGCAGTGCATGGCACAGAGACTCGTAATGGCGCACGTTGCTGACTATGACTTCGTCGTTGCTGATGCTTCGTGCGCCGCTGAGGCTGACAAGCAGTTGCTGCAGGTCGTCAAGACCAATGCCGTTGCGGGCTGAGATGCTGATGGTCTTCGTGTCCTCACGGAGACCGTGCATTGAAAGCGTCTGTTGCTGTGCGGCTTCCTGAAGGTCAACCTTGTTGTAGACAATTACAAGCCGGCGGTCTTGGCAGTGGGACAATATCTTGTCGCGCAGTTCGGTGAGATTGTTGTTGTCTTGTGTCGGGTCGATGAGCCAAAGGACGATGGAAGCCCGGTCTATCATCTTGAACGTGCGCTCTATGCCCATCGTCTCTATGCGGTCGGACGTGTTGCGGATGCCTGCCGTATCAATGAAGCGGAACGTCAGCCCGCCGATGTTGATGCAGTCTTCTATCACGTCGCGGGTGGTGCCGCTGACCTCGCTCACTATGGCCTTGTCATCCTTCAGCAGAGCGTTCAGCAAGGTCGATTTGCCCACGTTTGGTTGTCCGACGATGGCAACAGGAATACCGTTCTTTATGGTATTGCCAAGACTGAAGCTGTCCGTGAGACGGCTGATGACGCTTTCTATGTGTGCTGCCAACTGCTTCAGCTCACTGCGGTCGGCAAACTCAAGGTCTTCGTGGTCGCTGAAGTCAAGCTCAAGCTCAAGGAGCGAGGTGAAGTGAAGCAGTTGCTCACGCAGTTCCTGCAGCTCACGGCTGAAGCCCCCGCGCATCTGCGTCATTGCCAACCGGTGCGTGGCTGCCGACTGTGACGCTATGAGGTCTGCCACAGCCTCTGCCTGACTCAAGTCCATCCTGCCGTTCAGGAAAGCACGTTCGGTATATTCGCCGGGCATAGCCATGCGGCATCCGGCATCGACAAGCAGCTGCAACACACGCTGCAAGATATACGCTGAACCGTGGCAGGCAATCTCCGTACAGTCCTCACCCGTATAGGAATGGGGCGCACGGAACACGGAGACCAATACATCGTCAAGCGGTTCGTCTCCGTCGGTTATCTGCCCGTAGGTCAGCGTGTGCGGTCGTACATCCTCAAGCTGCAATCCCTTGCGTGCCGGTCTGAAGACGGCAGACGTAGCCCGTATGGCTTCGGGACCGCTCACACGCACAATGCCCAACGCTCCTCCCTGAGCTGTGGCAATGGCGCAGATGGTGTCTGATGACGTGTGTAGGTCTGTGCTATTCATTTGCAACATTGAAGCTGAGCTTGCCTGCTTGTCCGTCGCAGACGATGCGCACCGTGTCGCCTGCGTTCATGGGCGTGTTGACAAGAACCTCCGACAGACCGTCTTCGACGTGGCTCTGTATGGCACGCTTGAGCGGACGTGCCCCGAACTGTGCGTCATAGCCTTGCTTGCCGATGAAGTCGAGCACGTCGTTGCCGTATTCCAGTTTGAATCCGAGCTTCTGCACGCGCTCCGCCAGCTTCTTCATCTCGAGAGCCACGATGCTGCGTATGGCTTCGGGCTGCAGTTGGTCGAAGGTTATGATCTCGTCTATGCGGTTCAGGAACTCGGGCGCAAACTGCTTGTTCAATGCCTTCTGTATGACGCTGCGCGAGTATTCCTTGTCCTGCGCCCGCTGTTGCGCATTGAAGCCGATGCCCGCTCCGAACTCCTTGAGCTGGCGTGTGCCGATGTTTGATGTCATTATGATGACCGTGTTCTTGAAGTCGACCGTGCGCCCCTGACTGTCGGTCATGCGGCCTTCGTCCATGAGCTGCAGCAGCAGGTTGAACACCTTGGGGTGTGCCTTCTCAATCTCGTCGAGCAGGACTATCGAATAGGGCTTGCGGCGCACCTTCTCCGTGAGCTGTCCGCCTTCTTCATATCCCACATACCCCGGTGCCGCACCTATAAGCCGCGACACGTTGAACTGCTCGGTATATTCGCTCATGTCTATGCGTATGAGGTCATCGGCACTGCCGAACATGAATTTCGCCAACTGCTGGGCCAGGTATGTCTTGCCCACACCCGTAGGGCCGAGGAACAGGAACGTGCCTATCGGCCTGTTCGGGTCTTTCAGGCCCACGCGGCTTCGCATGATGGCTTTCGACAGCTTCTCTATGGCATCGTCTTGCGCAATGACATTCTTCAGCAGCTCCGTCTTCAAGCCTGCCAGACGCACACCCTCGGCCTGCGCCAGACGCTGTACCGGCACGCCGGACATCATCGACACCACATCGGCAATGTCATTCTCATCGACCGCTTTGCTGTTGCTGCGCTCGTTCTCCTCCCATTGTCGTTTCAGTGCGGCAAGGTTGTCCGATATGTCGCGTGCCCGGTCGCGGTAGCCGGCAGCCAACTCGTAGTTCTGGTTTTTCACCGCTTCGTCCTTCAGCAGCAATGCGTTGGCAAGAGCCTGCTCCTGCTGCTCAATCTGTGGCGGCACTTTCTCGTCGCTCAGGTGTGTGCGTGATCCGGCTTCGTCCATGGCATCGATGGCCTTGTCGGGGAATGCACGGTCGGTGATGTAGCGACCGGTCAGTTCCACGCACGCCTCCAGAGCCTCTTCCGTGTATGTCACGAAGTGATGTTCCTCATATTTACCCTTGATGTTGCGCAATATCTGCAATGTCTCTTCCTTGGTCGTCGGGTTCACCATGACCTTCTGGAAGCGTCGCTCCAGTGCACCGTCCTTCTCGATGCTCTTGCGGTATTCGTCGAGTGTGGTGGCTCCGATGCACTGAATCTCTCCGCGAGCCAGTGCGGGCTTCAGCATATTCGCAGCGTCCATTGAGCCGCTGGCAGATCCTGCACCTATTATGGTATGGATCTCGTCGATGAACAGAATGACATTCGATGAAGCCTGCAACTCCTTGATGATGGCACGCAGACGCTCCTCAAACTGTCCGCGATATTTCGTGCCTGCCACCACACCTGCCATGTCGAGCATCAGCACGCGTTTGTCATAGAGCATGTGCGACACCTTGTGCTCGCATATCCTGAGAGCCAGACCCTCCACGATGGCAGACTTGCCCACGCCGGGGTCGCCAATCAATATCGGGTTGTTCTTCTTGCGGCGGCTGAGTATCTGCACCACGCGCTCAATCTCTCTCTCACGTCCTATCACTGGGTCGAGCTTGCCGTCTGCGGCAGCGCGGGTCAGGTCTGTGCTGAACTTGTCCAGCACGGGTGTGCCGGGGTTTTGCGTGTGCTGACCGTTGCGGCTCTGCGTCGCCTGCTGACTGTCTGCTCCGCCTTGTGACGGCTCCTGCCGGTTGTCGCCTTGCGCCATGTCGTCGTGCTCGTCTTCCTCGTCGTCATCCTCGGTGAAGCCCATTCCGTTCTGCGGAGACTGTTGCTGCTCCTGCATCTGCACGAGGTGACCGTAAAGCGTATGATAGTCAATGTTCCATTCGTCCTTCAACACGTTGGCAGCCCTGCTCGTGCCGTCCTTGAGGATGGCCAGCAGAACGTGCTCGGTGTCGACGACATCGTCATGCAGCTGACGTGCTTCGAGTATGCCGATCTTCAGTATGCGGTTGGCATCGTCGTTGAGAGCCACCTCTGCATCGGCACGCAAAGTCGAGTCCGACTGTCCTCTGAGGTCAGCCTCGAGTTCGTTCTTCAGACCTTTGAGATCCACAAACATCTCATACAGGACCTTCACGGCATTGCCGTTGCCGTCGCGCAGGATTCCCAGCAGCAGATGCTCCGGAGTTATTGCGCCGTTGTGCAGTCGGTTTGCCTCTTCCTTGCTATATGACAGTACGTCTGATATTCGTTGTGAAAATCGGTAATTCACGTTTGTTTCCTTTCCCTTATTGAATAGTTAAACCTATTGGCCTGTCTGCGTTGCCCATTGATAAACGTATGCAAAGATACATATAATCGAAAATGCCGCGAACAAACATTGTGCCATAAGCGGAAAATTAACCTACATTTGCGCCGATGATACGTGTATTTACAAAGAGGATATGACATTGCCATGATGATACTGCAATTGCTTGTTGTGCTTGGTGCGCTGTATGTCGGCTCGCGCTATGGCAGCATAGCTCTCGGAGCCATTTCGGGCATAGGGCTTGCCGTGCTTGTGCTTGGCTTCGGCATGAAGCCGGGCACGCCGCCCACGGATGTCATCTACATCATAATAGCCGCTGTCACCTGTGCGGGGATGATGCAGGCATCGGGCGGCATGGACTGGCTGATACAGATTGCCGAACGACTGTTGCGGCGGCATCCGGGCAGGATCACGTTCTACGCTCCGCTGTGTACGTTCTTCCTGACGATGCTTGTCGGCACCGGACACGTGGTGTACACGCTCATGCCGATTATCTGCGACATCGCCCTGAAGAAGGGCATACGTCCCGAACGTCCCTGCGGTGTCGCATCCGTGGCTTCACAGCTCGGCATAGTGTGTTCGCCCATAGCCGCAGCCGTCGTGGCGTTCACCGCCATATCGTCGCAGTACGGCTTCAGCATCACCATCCCGCAGGTGCTTGCCGTGACCGTTCCCGCCAGTCTTGCCGGACTGTTGTGTGCCGCCGCTTGTTCTTACCGTCGCGGGCTTGACCTCGACAAAGACCCTGACTTCGGGAAGCGGTGTGCCGACCCTGCCACATATAGTTATATGTATGGCAACAGCGTGACGACACTCGACAAGCAGGTGTCGCCCGATGCCCGCCGTGCGGTGTATGTCTTCATCTGTGCGCTGTGTGTCATCGTGGCTCTGGCGGTATTCCCCGCGCTTCTTCCCACCTACGCCTCTGCCGACGGCAGCACGCAGGAACGCCTGAAGATGAATGTGGTGATTCAGATTGTCATGCTGTCGGCAGCCGCACTGATGGCCATAGTGTCCGGAGCAAAGCCCAAGAAAGCCGTCGGAGGGACGGTGTGGCAAAGCGGCATGGTGGCTGTCGTCGCCATCTACGGCATAGCATGGCTTGCCGATACATACTTCTCTAACTATATGGCGGAAATCCGGCCTGTCCTCGGTGGCATTGTGACGGAACATAAATGGGCCATTGCCTTGGTGTTCTTCCTCTCCTCAATGCTCCTGAACTCGCAGGGAGCTGTGGTGGTCTCCATGCTTCCGCTGGCATACTCGTTGGGATTGCCCGGATATGTCATGCTGGGAGTGTTGCCAAGCGTGTACGGGTATTTCTTCATACCCAACTATCCGTCAGACATTGCGACCGTCAACTTCGACCGTTCCGGTACCACCGTCATAGGACGCTATCTGCTGAACCACAGCTTCATGATGCCGGGGCTTGTCTGCGTTGGTGTGGCCACTGTCGTGGGGTATCTTCTGGCAACAGCGGTCTACGGCTGACAGGACGCTATGGACGGAATGGACTTGACGGGCATTATGGGCGCACAACGATGCCCATCGTTGGGTTCCATGGATGCCCGTTCTTAGGGTGAATGAATGCCCGTTCTTAGGTGCTATGAATGCCCATCCTTAGACCCTTAGAATGGGCATCCATAGGGTGCCTTCTCGGGCAAACGGGTAATTACTGAACGGAACTGTTCAGAAATGAATGTTTTCTGAACAGAAACGGGCTTTTTTGAACGGTTTCTGAACGGTTTGTAAACGCTTCTGAACAGACTTGCAGATATGCGAAAAAAGTGTAGGGTTTCATGCGACACTGTGCGCCGTTAACGGGAAAAGGGGGTCGCGCACAGCGCACCCCCCCCTGATTATCAACGCAGTGATTCCGATGCGATTCGAACGCATGACCCTTTTTCGGTAAATTTTCCGCACCGCAAACAGCCCCGAGGGGCATTGTGGACGGGGT
>CAVDAU010000110.1:0-8343 GCA_963607015.1 Streptococcaceae bacterium | reverse complement strand
ATATTAGATAGATTATGAAGCGGCAAACGGATAGACAGATAGTTTTGAGCACATCGGAGAATTTAGTCTATGCCTGTTCGCATCGAACAGGTATCCGACAAGAGGGATAAGAAAGAATTTAGCCGCTTCATCGGGCAGTCTCTTCACCTTCCATTTCGCCCTGTAGTATTCCACGAACGACACGAAGAGAGCCTCGCGGGCAAGAAACAGGTTGTCGCCCTGCCACTCAAAGCCGTAGACGCTCTGGTAGGCTCGGTACACCCTCCTGCGCCACTCGCGCTTCAGCTGTTTGCGTTCCTTCGGCGTGAAATCCTTGCTGTCATCGGGCGTAAGGCAGTTGATAGCCCAAAGTTTGCGGTCGAGCAGCCCGATGCGTTGCCCTACAGGTATCGGCATGCCCGTAGTGGCATCATACCGGCTCACGAGATAGGGAGCCTCACCGCAGGTCAGCTCCAGACGCACGTCAGACACATAGGCGTTGAGCGTCTTTCCCTCGGGAAACTTCAAGGGCACGGCAGGTGTCCACGTGTTGTCCTCGTTTTCGGTGTTGAACACCCCTTCTTTTCCGAACCAGGCACGGTCGATGAGATTGTTCTGCTTGTTGCATACCCATGCCGGAGTAAACACCTCCGCCTTGTCTCGGGAGCGCAACCGCCGGGCTTCACGCTCCTTCTTGATGCGTGGCTGAATGAGCGTGGCGTTCTTTCCTGTAATCAGCTCTGTGCGGATAGGACACTTTGCCCCATAAGCCTCGCCATGGTCGGAATAGTCACCGGTAGCCCAAATGATATTTCCACCCGTGGTGCGGTCTTTGAGCAAAATGTCGAGGATGCCGTCCGGCCGGAGAAGACGTTCCTCGCTTGTATCTATGTTGTCTAAGTCCATATCGTTCTCTGTTCCCCCATTCATGCAAGCCCAAGGCTCACTTCCGCCAACTATTCCCTCCGCATTGTTGCCCCCTCGCAACAGGGATGACACAAGCGGGAAGAACGCCTGAAACATACAGGTATTACGCACAAATGTAGTGATTTTTGCGCTTCACCCTCTTCCCGGAAACCGGATAATGCAGGGGGTGCCTTGCTCTCACCGACATGGAGAATGTGTCTACCGGCCAAATCCTTTTGCCGTTGTTGCGGTCAATGTTCGTGTCATTGCCTGTATTATGTAGTTGGTTCACCTGCAAGTGTAAGGACAACATTTTATATACGCAAGCACCGCTTTCAGTCTTTTTGCCGAAAAAAAATATTTCACTGCGACGACCGCTCGCTGTGGCTTATACCAATCATACGGAAATCACAACTCTTGATTCCGTGTTTTTTCTGCGGAACCAATCTTCAGCCGCCTTCTTGGTTCAGCAGAAATTCCACCTCCGGAACAACTGTTTGCGGGGTTACATTTTTTCACAACAATATCGGTGGTGTGTGTCAGATTATTCTTATTTTTGTGGGTCTAAAGACACATAGAACTCGAAAGACCATAGGAAATAACGCGGAGTAACATGGAATTTAGCTTGGAAACCGGCCTCTTGATAGGGGCAATCTTGATTTATGTGAGTATCGTGATAAGCAAGACGGGGTTCCGCTTCGGCATCCCGACGCTGTTGATGTTCCTGCTCGTGGGAATGCTCTTCGGAACCGACGGCCTCGGACTGCAGTTCGACAGCCCCAAGGTGGCGCAGTTCATCGGCATGGTGGCACTGAGCATCATCCTCTTCACGGGCGGCTTCGAGACGAAGCTCGGCGACATAAAGCCCGTGGTGGCACAGGGCATAGTGCTGTCTACCGCCGGCGTGCTGCTGACAACCGTGATCACGGGCTTCTTCATCTACTTCATCTCGGAGAAGAACTTCACCAACCTGTCCATGTCGCTCATGGCATCGATGCTGCTTGCGGCGACGATGTCGTCCACGGACTCCGCCTCCGTGTTCAGCATACTGCGTTCGCAGCACATCAACCTAAAGGAGAACCTGCGACCCATGATTGAGCTTGAGAGCGGAAGCAACGACCCGATGGCCTACATGCTGACCATCATCTTGATACAGATCATAGGCAGCGGGGCAGACCTCGATGCCGTGGAGGTGGTGAAGAGCCTGCTGGTGCAGTTCCTCGTGGGCGCGTTCCTCGGCTTCGTCATCGGCAAGCTGGCGGTCAAGCAAATCAACAAGATAAACCTGCCCAACAGCTCGCTGTACCCCATACTGCTCCTGAGCGTGGTGTTCATTACGTTCACCATCACCGACATGCTCAACGGCAACGGCTACCTCGCGGTCTACATCGCCGGCATGGTGACGGGCAACGAGAAGCTGACATACCGCCGCGAGATAACCACCTTCATGGACGGCATGACATGGCTGTTCCAGATCGTGATGTTCCTCGTGCTCGGACTGCTTGTCAACCCGCACGAGATGCTCAGCGTGGGACTCGTGTCGCTGCTCATCGCGCTGTTCATGATCTTCGTGTCGCGACCCATAAGCGTGTTTGCCTGCCTGCTGCCGTTCCGCGAGATGACCACCAAGGCGAGGCTGTTCGTATCGTGGGTGGGACTGCGCGGCGCAACGCCGATACTGTTTGCCACATATCCCGTGGTGGCGGGCGTGGAAGGCTCCAACCAGCTGTTTGACATAGTGTTCTTCATCACGCTGATTTCGCTGCTGGTGCAGGGCATGAGCATCTCGAAGGTGGCGAAGATGCTGAAGCTGGACCTGCCGGAGGAGAAGACCGGCAATGCGTTCGGCGTGGAGCTGCCCGACGAAATCGACTCCAAGCTCAACGACATCACGCTGACGGAGGAGATGCTCGCCAAGGGCAACCGACTGGTCGACATGAACCTGCCCAAGGGCACGCTGGTGATGATCATCAAGCGCGGCGAGGAGTTCATCGTGCCGAACGGCACCATGGAGCTGAAGGCCGGCGACCAGCTGCTGCTCATATCGGGCAACACGGCAGCACCGGCGACGCAGCCCGTCAAAGCCGGTTAGCACGGGACAAGAGGAGGCCCGACATCAAAAAGGGAACGGCACACCTGCGGGGCACCGGGGGAATAAATATTTCCCTTGGGGCTCGTGCGAATGACGGAATGTTTCACTACCTTTGGCAGGATTTTGACAGGAACGAAACAATAACCAAAACACATAATAGTATAATGAAAAAGTTAAACGTAAAGCTCGCAGCAGTTGCGCTGGCATGCGCATCATTCATGTTCTCATCGTGCATCGGCTCTTTCGCCCTTCACAATCGTCTTCTCGACTGGAACCAAAACATCGGCGACAGATGGGCTAACGAACTTGTCTACCTGGCCTGCAACATCATCCCCGTGTACGGAGTGTGCTATCTGGCAGACATGCTTGTGATTAACTCAATCGAGTTCTGGAGCGGCAGCAATCCGCTGGCCGACAACATCGGCACCGTGAAGACCGTCAAGGGCGAGAACGGCACCTACGCAGTGACCACGCTCGAGAACGGCTACACCATCACCAAGGAAGGCGAGGATGCCTCCATGGACCTGATCTACGACAAGGACACCAACACCTGGAGCGCAGTGGCAGACGGCGTGAGCACCGAGATCCTGAAGTTCAACGAGGACGGCACGGTGACCATGACAGCACAGGGCAAGCAGGCAATGACCGTGACTCCCGACGCAGACGGTGTCTCTGCCTACAGGACTGCTGTCGGCGGAAGCACATACTTCGCTGCAAGATAAGCCGTACACCTTATTATATATAAGTATATGAAAAGCAAGAATCTTCTGCTTGCGTGTGCCGTGGCATCGCTGATGACCACCGCATGCAGCAACGACAACAAGGAAGATCTCTTCAACGGCAAGGATCTGAGCGGATGGGTGCTGTATGCCGGCCCCGACAGCGACATCCCCGCCGATGAGGTGTTCACCGTCAGCGACGGTGTCATAAAGGTGCTCGGCAACCCGTTCGGATATATGCGCACCGCAAAGAAGTATGCCGACTTCACTGCACACTGCGAATACCGGTGGACCGACGGCAAGGGTTCGAACAGCGGTTTCTTCCTGCGTCTGCAAGAGGGCGACAAGCTGTGGCCCGGGATGGTCGAGTGCCAGCTTCAGGCAGGACATGCCGGCGACCTGCTGGGCAGCGGACTGCTGATTGCCGACAGTCCGGACAGACCCGGCTTCAAGAAGCAGCCGCGCAATGAGGATGCCGGCAGTGTCGAGAACGCCATCGACGAGTGGAACGCCGTGGACGTGAGCTGCGTAGGCTCGCACATCACCATAACGGTCAACGGCACGGTGGTCAACGAGGCCGACACAGACCTGAGCGAGGGCTTCATAGCCCTGCAGAGCGAGGGCGGCCCCATGGAGTTCCGCAACGTGTGGGTCGAGGAGATCAAGCCTGCCACGGGTGCATCGTGCCCCGCATTGGTTCAGAACCCCGAACCCCTGTTCAACGGCAAGGACCTGAGCGGATGGGTACTCGTCACCGACCCTGAGAGCAGCGTCAAACCCGAAGAGGTGTTCACCGTCAAGGACGGCATGATAAGCGTACTCGGCAATCCGTTCGGATACATGCGCACCGACCGCCAGTTCACGAACTACCGCCTGCGTGCGGAGTGGAGATGGGTCGGCGGCAAGGCCACCAACAGCGGCATATTCCAGCGTGTGCAGCAGGGCGACGGCGTGTGGCCCGTGGGCATGGAGTGCCAGCTCGCCGGCGGCAATGCCGGAGCCGTGGTGGGACTCAACGGCTATCAGGTGGAAGGCTCCGAACAGCACGGACAGTTTGCAGTGAAGAACCGGATGGCCGAGCCGTCGGAGAATGAGGTAGGCGAATGGAACGTGGCTGAGATTGAGTGCATAGGCAAGCACATCAAGATTACCATCAACGGCGTGGTGCAGAACGAGGCCGACGGACAGTTCGCACGCGGCTTCATAGCCCTGCAGAGCGAGGGCGGCCCGCTGGAGTTCCGCAACGTGGAAATCACCGAACTCTGACAGACGCGCGGCAGAGACCGCATAGCAACAAGCACTATAAGGGGTGTGCCACACACATGGGGCACGCCCCTTTTCACACACATACCGGCACATATCTCACAGACAATGCTCACAATCAGAAGAACCACGGCAGAGGAACTGCCATTGCTGCTCGACATGGTCGAGCAGTCGCGCCGCACGATGCGGCGGAACGGGAACATGAACCAGTGGACCGGCGGCAACCCGAGACCCGAACTGTTTGAGGCCGACATCGCCAACGGCAACAGCTACGTCTGCGTCGACGAAGACGGAACCGTGAAAGGCACGTTCGCCTTCATCTGCGGCGAAGACCCGACATACATCAAAATCCATGACGGGGCATGGCTGAACGACAAGCCCTACGGCGTGATCCACCGCATAGCGAGTGCCGAGGGCAGTCACGGTGTGGCAAAGGCGTGCATCGGCTGGTGCTACAGCCGGCTGCCCAACATCCGCATAGACACACACCGCGACAACACCATCATGCAGCACATACTCCTGCGGCAGGGCTTCCGCTATTGCGGCATCATATACCTGGCAGACGGCGACGAGCGGCTGGCATACCAAAAGACGGAATAACGCCGCCGCCGCAGAACACAAAACTTGCAAGGGTCGGTTTTTTACGATACTTTTGCTGCGCAACAACGTATCCCGAACACGGGAGCACACACGCACATAAACGGAGGAACAGAAATCATGAACAAAGCGATACTGATAGGCAACGTGGGCAAGGAGCCTGAAGTGAAATACTACGAAGGAGGCCGTGCCGTGGCACAGGTGGCACTGGCAACGACCGAGCGCGGATATACGCTCCAGAACGGCACGCAGGTGCCCGACCGCACGGAGTGGCACAACCTGGTGTTCCGCAACAAGCTGGCAGAGGTTGTGGACAAGTACGTGCACAAAGGCGACAAGCTGTATGTGGAGGGCAAGATATTCACACGCTCGTATGACGACCAGAGCGGAATAAAACGCTACGTCACGGAGATCTTCGTCGACCAGATGGAGATGCTCACACCCAAGGCGACACGTCCAGCAGACGGCAACGGATCCGTGAAGTCTTGAGATTATGTTTAACTAAGCAGACAACTAATTGGACCCTGACTCTTTTTTATCACAGACAACGCCGGTACTCGCCGGCATGACCACCCTACAGCCTTCCACGGCTGCCATCATCGCCCTTGCGGCGGCAGTGTTGCTGCTGTTGCTCACGGCCTTCGCATCGGCATCGGAAAACGCCTTCTTCTCGCTGTCGCCCACCGACAGAAACACCCTCGAAGAGAAAAAGACCGAAAGAGACAAGAAGATATGCCGCCTGCTCGGCGACAAGGAATACCTGCTTGCCACAATCATGATAACGGGCAACCTCGCCAACGTTGCCGTGATTGTGCTGTGCTACTACTTCTTCACGGACGTGTTCGGCCCCAATGCCGGACCGGCAGGGCTTCTCATACTGACAGCCGCACTGGCTCTCCTGCTGCTGCTGTTCAGCGAGATACTGCCGAAGATGTACTCCGCAAACAAGGCCCTGCGGTTCTGCCGCTTCGCAGCACCGGGCATCAGCTTTCTGCGCACACTGTTCTACCCGTTGTCGGCACTGCTTGTGCGCTCGCTGTCGTCGCTGCACAAGTACTGTGCCCCGAAGCCGCGCAACATCTCCGTCGACGAGCTGTCACAGGCACTCGAGATGACCGACCAAAAGGACATATCCAACGAGAGCAACATCCTCAAGGGCATAATCCGCTTCGGTGGCGAGACGGCACAGGAGGTCATGACATCGCGCATGGATGTCGTGGCACTGGACATACGCACTCCGTTCAAGGAAGTGCTGAAGTGCATAACAGACAATGTCTACTCGCGCATACCGGTCTATCAGGGTTCGATGGACACCATAAAGGGCGTGCTCTACATCAAGGATCTGCTGCCGCACATCAGCAAAGGCGACACCTTCAGGTGGCAGACGCTGGTGCGGCCGGCATACTTCGTGCCCGAGACGAAGATGATTGACGATTTGCTGCGCGAGTTCCAGGCCAACAAGGTTCACATAGCCATTGTCGTCGACGAGTTCGGAGGCACATCGGGCATAGTGACAATGGAGGACATCATCGAGGAGATTGTCGGCGAGATCCACGACGAGTATGACGACGACGAACACACGTCCGTCAGGGTGGACGACAGCAACTGGATATTCCAGGCAAAGACGCTGCTCACCGACTTCTACAAGGAGACCGGTCTCGACGACGGGACTTTCGATGACGTGGTGGGCGAGGCAGACACCATCAGCGGTCTGCTGCTCGAAATCAAGGGCGACTTCCCCACGCTCCACGAGAAGATAACCTACAGGAACTACCGGTTTGAGGTGCTTGCGCTCGACAACCGCCGCATACTGAAGGTCAAGTTCACCATACTGCCACGGGAAGAGGCTGCCCCGTCAGGCGACGGGCAGGACAAGGACTGACACAAGCTCAAAACAACAACAACTTTGACGACACATGTCTTTAGCCTATAAGGAAGAGTGCAAGCATGGCGTCTGGGGCATCTGGAAGATGGATGAGGAGACAGACGCGGACTTCGAGCCTATGCTCGGCACATCGCTCGTCACAGCCATCAGACAGCAGTTTCCCAACAGCCCGCACCGACGCATGGAGCGGCTGTGCACAAGGGCACTCCTGCAACGCCTCACCGGTCTCACCGGCGTGGACTACCATCCCTCGGGCAGTCCGTTCCTGACCGGCGACAGCCGCCACATCAGCATCTCACACACGAAAGGCTATGCCGCAGTGATTGTGTCGACGGAACGGACAGGCATAGACATCGAACGCTACAGCGACCGCGTGGCGAGAGTGGCTCCGCGCTTCATGCACAGCGACGAGCAAGCCCTGCCCTACCTCGGCACGGACGTGTGGAGCCTGCTGCTCCACTGGTCTGCCAAGGAGACGCTGTATAAGTTCCTCGACACCGAAGGCACAGACCTGAAGGAGCATCTGCGCATCAGTCCGTTCACCCCACAACGCCACGGCACCATGCAGGCCCGTGAGTTCCGGACACCGCAGTGCCGGGCCGTGAACATCGACTACCACATCTATCCCGACTTCGTCCTGACCATGATTGTCTGATTGCCACAACGGCACAATCAGATTGGTTCGGTCTGCCACAAACAGATATACCGGTATTGTTGTCAGTCAATGCAAAGATGATGCTTTTCTTTTACAGAAGCAAAGAAAATGCTTTGCTTCTCGGAAATCAAACATATTTCTTTGATTCCTTAATGCCCTTTGTGCATGATTGCTCCCGGTACCGTTTTCAGTACCGCTTAACCGATACCGAAGTTTTACTTAGTTGGTACCGGTTAGACATTCCGAT
>CAVDAU010000109.1:0-8348 GCA_963607015.1 Streptococcaceae bacterium | reverse complement strand
AACGGGCATTCATTCAACCTAAGAATGGGCATCCATAGAACCCAACGATGGGCATCCATAGACAGCCGTTATGTGCGCACCGACCGCAGTTTGGAAAAATCCCTGCCATTTTAAATGAAAGAGCCGTGTCCTCTTGCCGCATAGATGGAATTGTAATATTTTTGCAGGAAGAAAAAATTTGGTTCCGCTCTTAGACCCGTTAATATCAAACCATGATGATATGAAGAGATTACACCTTATTATATATATAGCAGTTGTTGCCGCCGTCTGCATTGCCATGCCTGTCTCTGCCCAGACACCACAGCCCGTCGATAGCGTCGTGACACAACGGACAGCAACAAGACCCGTTGTCGCCACGCCAAACGAAGGACTGCAAGGTCTGATGGGACGCTACTTCGTGCTGAAACTCGTGCCGTTCGACAACAACAATAACTTTGTGCTCGACACGGTGTCGATACTCCACGAACGCCTGTTGGGTGAGCTGGACTATCTGAATGACCCCACAACACCGCAGCGTTACATACCCGTCAATCCGCAATATTTCAGATTGTTTGTCCCGCTGACCTACTATCGCTCCGCCATAGGACAAAGCTCTGTCATTGAGACACCCTCCAACCCGCTCTTGCAGTTGGGATGTCCGCCGAAGGACAATGTGAGTGTGCTGATAAACGACACACTGCGCACCGCTCCCGTCAGTACACTGCATCTCGCCGGTGTCAACACAGATGTGCAGAGGCAGGTCGACAATGCCCTCATGAGTGTCTATCTGAGTCGCCCTGATGTGGTCGTATTCACAGAAGACGGGCTTGATGCCATTTCCGAGTTCTCCGAAGACCTGAAAGCCGAGGAGAGGACAGCACAGCGCATCGTCAGAAACAGGATGGAGCAAAAGTTGGACTTGGAGCCGGCACCTGTCATTGACGAGACGGCGCGTGTGGAGATAAAGAAGCCAAGCTGGTGGACGGTGAAGGGCAACGGCTCATTGCAGCTGTCTCAGCTCTATCTTTCCGACAACTGGTATAAGGGAGGTGAGAGCAGCAACTCCATGCTGGCTACATTCCAGGTCACGGCAAACTATAACGACCAGGAGAAGGTGCAGTGGGAGAACCTGCTCGACGCCAAGCTCGGTCTGGCATCGACACCGTCGGACACCGTGCACGACTATCTGACCAACACCGACCAGTTGCGCATATACAGCAAGCTGGGCGTGCAGGCATCAAAACACTGGTACTATACCATCTCGGCCGAGTTCAAGACACAGTTCGTCCATGGCTACAAGTCAAACAACCCTGCACTGATATCGTCGCTCTTCGCTCCTGCCGACCTGACGGTGGCAGTCGGTCTTGACTACAAGCGCAAGAAGGAGAACCGCTACACATTCTCCCTGTTCCTTGCACCGCTGAACTGGACCATGAGGTATATCGGCGACAAGAATGTCGACGAGACGACATACGGACTCAGTGAGGGCAAGAACGTGAAGCACAACCTCGGTTCGCAGATCCAGCCGACCTTGCAGTGGCAGATCACGAAGAACATAACCTTCGACTCGCGTCTGGACTATCTGACCAGCTATGACTGGGTGCGCATCGAGTGGGAAAACACATTGAACATGGCACTCAACCGCTATCTCTCCACCAAGCTCTATGTGCATGCCCGCTATGACGACAGTGCCGCGCCAATCAGTGGCGACAGCCATTTTCAGTTGAGCGAACTGTTGAGCTTCGGCATAAACTACAGATGGTAAAATTTCTTGCATAAGTTTGCCGGTTATGATAAATGTACTTACTTTTGCGTCAATTGTAATGTGGAGATTGCAAAAATGACTAATGAAGCTGTCAGGTACAGAGGTGTGGTGCAGGATGTCGGCGACTCAAGCCTGAGCGTCAAGATAATGAAAGCATCATCGTGTGCCTCTTGCAGCGTCAGGGGACACTGCTCCACCGTGGGAGCGGAGGAGAAAATCATCGAAGTGGACAATGTGTCGGCTGCCGCACAATCCTATAAACGCGGCGACGAGGTGTGGCTCATAGGCACGGAGAGCATGGGACGCAGTGCCGTCCTGTATGGCATTGTCGTTCCTTTCTTCGTCATGGTGGTGTCGCTCCTCATCTTCAGCCGTCTCGACATCAGCGAACCGCTCATGGCGTTGGGCGCATTTGTGATGCTCATCCCTTACTACGGTCTGCTTTCTGCCAATAAGGACAAACTGAAACGCAAGTTCGGCTTCTGCGTGATGCCGAAAGAAAGTGTCGGAGAACAGACGGAATGATTTCTGAAAAGTAAAAATCCTAACATATTTTCTTTTACTATGAACGTAATTATGATTGCAGTGATTTCTCTCGGAGTGATAGCCATAGTGCTGGCCTTGGTGCTCTATGTCACCTCGAAGAAGTTTGCTGTTCATGAAGACCCGCGCATTGCGCAGGTCACCGAAGTTCTTCCCGGAGCCAACTGCGGAGGCTGCGGCTTCCCCGGCTGTGGTGCAATGGCATCTGCCATTGTCGAGTCCGGCTCTTTGGAAGGAAAGTTCTGTCCTGTGGGCGGACAGCCGGTCATGGACAAGGTTGCCGGACTTATGGGACTTACGGCAGAGGCGTCAGAGCCTATGATTGCCGTGGTGAGATGCAACGGCTCATGTGCCAACCGTCCGCGCCTGAACAGCTATGACGGTGTCAGGACCTGCGCCATTGCGGCACAGCTGTATGGCGGTGAGACCGGTTGCAGCTATGGCTGCCTGGGCTGTGGCGACTGCACACGTGCCTGCAAGTTTGATGCCATACACATGAATCCCGAGACCGGCCTGCCGGAGGTGGACGAAGACAAGTGTACGGCATGCGGAGCATGTGTCAAGGCTTGTCCCAAGAGCATCATCGAGCTGCGCTACAAGGGTAAACGCGGTCGTCGTGTGTTTGTCAGCTGCGTCAACAAGGACAAGGGACCTGTGGCAAAGAAGGCGTGTGCCGTCAGCTGCATATCGTGCGGCAAGTGCCAAAAAGCCTGCAAGTTCGATGCCATCACCATCGAGAACAACCTGTCCTACATCGACTTCAGGAAGTGCAAGCTGTGCCGTGCGTGTGTCACGGAATGTCCGGACAAGACAATCATCGATGTCAACTTCCCGACACCGGCAAAGCCCGCACCGAAGCCTGCACCCAAACCTGCAACCGCAGATGCCGCAGACGCGAAGCCTGCTGCCGCTGCACCGGCCAAGGATGACAAGGCGGCAGACGGCAACAAGTAATCCTTTTTTTTCATACACACAAAGCATAAGTTTCAGAATCAGTATATGTTGAAGACTTTTTCAATCGGTGGAGTTCATCCACACGGAAATAAACTTTCAGCAGGGCAACCGATAGTGACTGCCGAAATACCCAAGAAGGCATACATCCTGCTTGGGCAGCACATCGGAGCTCCGGCCAAGCCCATAGTGGCAAAGGGAGACATGGTGAAGGTAGGGCAGAAGATTGCCGAAGCCGGCGGCTTCGTCTCGGCAGCCATACACTCGTCTGTCAGCGGCAAGGTGGCAAAGATAGACAATGTGGTCGATGCCGGCGGCTATCCCAAACCGGCAGTAATCATTGACGTGACAGGCGATGAGTGGGAGGAGAGCATTGACCGCACAGACACCATCGTGCGTGAGTGCAGCCTCAGTCCCGAAGAGATAGTGAAGAAGATAGCCGATATGGGTATCGTTGGCATGGGTGGCGCGTGCTTCCCTGCACATGTCAAGCTGACACCTCCTCCTGCGTTCAAGCCGGAGTGTGTAGTCATCAACGGAGCAGAGTGCGAACCCTACCTCACGGCCGACCACAGCCTCATGCTGGCACATCCGGAAGAGATAATGGTGGGCATTACCATCCTCATGAAAGCCATCAAGGTCAACAAGGCATACATAGGTGTCGAGAACAACAAGCCCGATGCCATAGAGGCGTTGAAGAAGGCTGCCAAGTCCTACGGCGGCATTGAGGTGGTGCCACTGAAGATGAAGTATCCGCAGGGAGGCGAGAAGCAGCTCATACAGGCCGTCACCGGACGCTATGTCGGCAGTGGTGCTCTCCCCATATCCACAGGTGCGTTGGTGCAGAACGTCGGCACCGCATACGCCGTATATGAGGCTGTGCAGAAAAACAAGCCGCTGTTCGAGCGCGTGGTCACCGTCACCGGCAAGTCTGTCAAGACCCCAAGCAACTTCCTGGCACGCATAGGCACGCCGGTGCAGCAGCTCATTGATGCCTGCGGCGGACTGCCCGAAGACACCGGCAAGATCATCAGCGGCGGCCCCATGATGGGAAAGGCACTCGTCAACACCGACGTGCCTACGGCCAAGGGAACATCAGGCATAACGATAATGAACAGGAAAGATGCCAAGCGCGGCGAGGTTCATCCCTGCATACGCTGTGCCAAGTGTGTCAGCGCATGCCCGATGGGTCTGGAACCATACCTGATAGCCCAACTCGCCGAGCATGGCGAGTTCGAAAGACTTGAGAAAGAAGACGTGATGGACTGCTTGAGTTGCGGCGCATGCCAGTTCACTTGTCCTGCCAACCGTCCGTTGCTCGACTTCATTTCACTCGGCAAGGCAAAGGTGGGAGCGATAATACGTGCCCGCAATGCAAACAAATAAAAAATCAGACGAAGAGATGGAAAATAAATTGTTAGTGTCGCCTTCGCCCCACGACCATGCCGACGACAGCATAAAGAAAAACATGTATGGCGTGCTGATTGCCCTCATTCCGGCATTCATCGTATCGCTGTGCTTCTTCGGTCTGGGAGCATTGATCGTAACCCTTACGTCGGTCCTGTCGTGCCTCCTGTTTGAATGGGCAATAGTCAAGTTCATAATGAAACGGCCGACGACGACCATTACCGACGGATCTGCCGTCATCACCGGCGTGCTGTTGGCATTCAATCTGCCGTCAAACCTGCCCGTTTGGATTGTCATCCTCGGTGCTCTCTTCGCCATAGGTGTGGCAAAGATGCCGTTTGGCGGATTGGGCAACAACCCGTTCAATCCCGCATTGGCAGGACGTGTCTTCCTGCTCATATCGTTTCCCGCACAGATGACCACATGGCCTGTGCCCGGCCAACTACTTGCCTATACCGATGCCACGACGGCAGCCACGCCGCTTGGTGTCATTAAGGGCATTATCAACGGTGCCCCCGGTGCTTCGCTCGACCAACTGCCGGCATCGTTCGAGATGCTTATAGGCAGTAACATCGGCGGCTCGTTGGGCGAAATCAGTGCGCTGGCACTGCTGCTTGGCGGAGCGTTCATGATTTGGCGGAAGATCATCACATGGCACATTCCCGTTGCCATCATAGCCACGGTGTTTGTCTTTGGCGGAATAATGTATCTGGCCAACCCGACGGTATATCCGTCACCCGTGACACAACTCCTTACCGGCGGTCTGATGCTTGGTGCCATCTTCATGGCCACAGACTATGTGACATCGCCTATGAGTCATCGCGGACAGATTGTATATGGCGTCTGCATCGGACTCATAACCGTCATCATCCGTCTGTTCGGCTCCTATCCTGAAGGCATGTCGTTCGCCATCCTCATCATGAACGCCTTTGTGCCTCTTATCAACATCTACATCAAACCGCAGCGTTTCAGCAGCAGAGCGGTAAAAGCAGTAAAGAAATGAAGAAGTTAGAATCGTCACTAAAGAATATGGTGCTGGTGCTCACGGGCATTACAGTCATCACCGTAGGCATACTGGCTTTTGTCAACGAGCTTACCAAGGCTCCCATCGCCGCTGCCGGTGCCAAGACACTGAGCGATGCGGTGAGCGAAGTCGTTCCCGGGTTCGACAACGACCCCATAGCAGAAAAGCAGACAGTCAACTCCAATGGCTCGGACTACACGGTCTATCCTGCCTCCAAGGGCGGTGAGAGCATAGGCGCAGCCGTGCAGTCGTCGGCAATGGGGTTTGGCGGTGAGCTGACCATCCTCATCGGCTTCGACAAGGACGGCAACATCAACGACTACTCCATCCTCAGCCATTCGGAAACCCCGGGACTGGGAGACAAGGCAGGACTGTGGTTCAAGAAAGGTGCCAAGGGCGACATCATAGGCAAGAACCCCGGCAAGGACAACCTCACCGTCTCCAAGGACGGCGGCGACATCGATGCCATAACAGCATCGACCATCACCTCAAGGGCATTCCTCAATGCGGTGAACGCTGCGTATGCCGTGTTCAACGGCAGGGCAGCCGATGCCACATCGGGTGCATCGCAGCAGAGCGGCAAATCGGAAAACAAATAAAATGGAGGGGAGATATAAGAAATGAACAATTTGAAAGTATTCCTTAACGGTCTCATCACAGAGAACCCCACATTCGTGCTGATGCTTGGCATGTGTCCCACGCTCGGAACGACATCGAGTGCCGTCAACGGCATGTCAATGGGCTTGGCGACAGCCTTCGTGCTGATATGCTCCAACACCGTGATTGCTGCGGTGAAGAACCTGATTCCCGACATGGTGCGCATCCCTGCATTCGTGGTCATCATAGCCTCGTTCGTGACGCTGCTGCAGATGGTCATGCAGGCCTATGTCCCCGGCCTCTACAAGACCTTGGGACTGTTCATCCCGCTGATTGTCGTCAACTGCATCCTGCTGGGACGTGCCGAAGCCTTTGCCTCCAAGCACGGACCGCTGCCCTCGTTCTTCGACGGACTGGGAATAGGCTTGGGCTTCACCGTGGCTCTGACAATACTCGGTTCCATACGCGAGCTGCTCGGCACGGGCAAGATATTCAACATGACCGTCTTCCCCGAAGACTACGGCATGCTCCTCTTCGTGCTTGCCCCGGGTGCATTC
The DNA here is from genome assembly GCA_963607015.1 of Streptococcaceae bacterium. Taxonomy (GTDB): domain Bacteria; phylum Bacteroidota; class Bacteroidia; order Bacteroidales; family Bacteroidaceae; genus Bacteroides. The sequence continues at coordinate 1,525 of CAVDAU010000109.1, read as the reverse complement.
ATCGCCTTGGGCTTCCTCATTGCAGGCGTGAACCGGCTGAAGAAGTCGAAAGCTTGAACGGGGGGAGACAGATCTGATATTGATGTTCAATCTTAATACAAACAGAATAAAATGGAACTTATACTGATATTCATATCGGCGATATTCGTCAACAACGTGGTCTTCTCGCAGTTCCTCGGCATCTGTCCGTTCCTCGGCGTTTCCAAGAAACTCGACACGGCAATGGGCATGGGTGCTGCCGTGACTTTTGTCCTCACCATGTCAAGCATCGTCACCTTCATCCTTCAGAAGTATGTGCTCGACACGCTCGGACTTCAATACCTGCAGACCATCGCCTTCATCCTTGTCATTGCCGCCTTGGTGCAGATGCTCGAAATCGTGCTCAAGAAGGTGTCTCCGGCACTCTATCAGGCACTGGGAGTATTCCTGCCGCTCATCACCACCAACTGCTGCGTGCTGGGTGTCGCCATCTCGGTCATCCAGAAGGACTATGACCTGCTCACCGGCACCGTCTATGCCTTCTCCACGGCTGTGGGCTTCGGACTGGCATTGGTGCTCTTTGCAGGCATCCGCGAACAGATGAGCCTGACCAACATACCCAAGGGCATGCAGGGCACACCCATCGCACTTGTCGTTGCCGGCATGCTTGCCATGGCTTTCATGGGCTTCAGCGGCGTGGTGAAGATCTGATGTGCACGCGTGCCTTTATGGCATAAAAAAAGGAGGATGGTCGCTTCACAGTGGCCATCCTCTTTTGCGTATCACAGGGGATACGCCGAACTGATTTTGTTCTCATTAACAACCTTAAATCAATCTATCACTTTTTCTCGTTTTCAGTCTTCTGCCTTGTCCGGTGCGCCATTCCGCACGCGCCTGTCTTTCATCTTGTTCCAGTCGGGACGCTTCAGGTTATCGTCCCCTCCCTTGCTGCCGCCTCTGAAGTCCATGTGCCGGTCTCCTCTGCGCTTGTCCATGTTCATCACGCGGGCAGTCTGCCGTGCTGTCAGGATCTTCCTGAACTCCTTGAAGTACTTCTCCTTCACCTCAACCCTCTTCTTCTCCTGATCGATGCTCTCCTCGATCATCTTGTCAATCTCGGCATCAGTCAGGGTCTTCTGCTCGCGTCTGTTGTCCTTGCCGGCTTCGGGATGCTGCCCTTTGGCCTTCTCCATCTCCTCGGCATACCTGCCGAACAGCTCCTTGAAGTCCTTCGATGTCTTGTCGTCCAGCCCCATGTCCTCTGCCATGCGCCGGGCCTGCGTCTCCCGGAATTGTGTCTTGTCGTTGTCTTTGCTGTTCTGTGCCATCAGCGTCGTCCCTGCCGATAGCAATGAAAAAACCAATACCATTGAAAATCTGTTTCCTCTCATAACCTCATTTCTTTTGTTTAACTTCATCGTTTTGACAATGGCAGCCGCACCAAGTTTAACCGGCACTGTGTTATTTGCTGTTAACAAATCTGTAGCGTGCATAAAGTAAGTACTACTTACTTCGCCAAGTAAGTAGTACTGTGCAGGATATATCC
>CAVDAU010000108.1:0-8365 GCA_963607015.1 Streptococcaceae bacterium | reverse complement strand
GCCTACGCCGGTTCGTTCTACGCCTTCGCCATCTGGATCGGTCTCGGTGTTGCCGGTGTCGCGCGGCTGATAGAGAAAGCCAAGGTCAAGCCACTGCCGGCAGCGGCCATCGCCTCTGCGATGTGCGTCCTTGTGCCCATACAGATGGCAAGCCAGACGTGGGACGACCACGACCGTAGCGGCCGCTATCTGTGTCGTGACTTCGGGCAGAACTACCTCAACTCGCTTCAGGAGCAGGGCAACCCGATAATCTTCACCAACGGAGACAACGACACCTTCCCGTTGTGGTATAATCAGGAGACCGAAGGCTTCCGCACCGATGCACGCACATGCAACCTCTCATACCTGCAGACCGACTGGTACATCGACCAGATGCGCCGTCCTGCCTATGACTCGCCGTCACTGCCCATCGACTGGAGCCGTGCGGAGTACGTCACAGGTACAAACGAGTATGTCCCCATACAGCCCGACTACAAGCGCAGCATCGATGCCCTGTATGCCGAGGCACGCAAGCAGGTGGAGGACGGTACGAACCCCGACGCGATGAAGAACGTCACGGAGCAGTTCGGCGACAACCCGTATGAGCTTCACAACATACTCAACCACTGGGTACGCAGTGAGCACGAAGACCTGCGACTCATTCCGACAGACAGCATCGTGCTCAAGGTGGACAAAGATGCAGTGCGCCGCAGCGGAATGATGATCCCCGGCGACAGCATACCGGACTATATGCACATCTTCCTGAAGGGCAAACGCGCTCTCTACAAGAGCGAGCTGATGATGCTCGAGATGCTTGCCAACTGCAATTGGGAACGTCCGCTCTACATCGCCATCAGCGTGGGACCGGACAACCAGCTTGGCATGTCCGACCACTTCATCCAGGAAGGCCTGGCATACCGTTTCACTCCGTTCGACAGCAAGGTGACGGGCGTGAAGATAGACTCGGAGAAGATGTATGACAACCTGATGAACAAGTTCCGCTTCGGCAATCTGGAGCAGCCAGGGCTGTATATAGACGAGAACGCACAACGCCTCTGCTACTCCCACCGCCGCGTGTTCTCACAACTCGTGGAGCAGCTCATGAAGGAAGGCAAGCGGGACAAGGCACTGGCGGCACTGGAGTACTGCGACAAGGTGCTCCCTGCATACAATGTGCCTTACGACTATCAGAACGGTTCCGTGCAGATGGCAACGGCATACTATCAGCTGGACAAGACGGACAAGGCAGACAACATCCTCGTTGCCCTGGCCGACAAGGAAGTGGAGTACATGACATACTACCTCAGCCTCGACAACTACCGCTTCTCGATTTCCGTCGGTGAGCTTGAATATCACATGGCTGTGCTCGACCGCATAGTGACGGTGATGGAGACGTTCAAGTCCGATCACATGACGGACTACGACAGCAAGCTGAACGAGCTGTATGGCATCTACCAAACGCGCGTGAAGTGACGGAGGAGCATTGCCGTAGGGTCGATAAACAAGAGAAAGATGCTGATAGAGCAACCGCCACAACTGTTCAGAAGGATTTACCCCTCCGCCCTTTGGCGCATCAAGCCCGAGGAGAAGGCGGTCTATCTGACGTTCGACGACGGTCCCATTCCCGAGGTCACGCCGTGGGTGCTCGACCTCTTGCGCAGTCACGGCATCAAGGCCACGTTCTTCGTCGTCGGCGACAACGTGCGCAAGCATCCCGACATATATAATATGGTATTGGCAGACGGACATGTCGTCGGCAACCACACATACAATCACATCAAGTGTTGGGAATACAACTCCATCAGCTACATGAAGAACGTGGCAGAGGCCGATGGCTATGTCCGCTCGAAGCTGTTCCGTCCGCCGCACGGCTTCATGAACCATTTCCAGTACAAGAGGCTACAGGCAGCAGGCTACACCATCGTGATGTGGGATCTCGTGACGCGCGACTACAGCAAGAAGCTGCGTGGACCGCAGGTGTTGGCCAATGTGCTCCGCTATGCCCGCAATGGTTCCATCATAACCTTCCATGACTCCTTGAAGTCGTGGAGCAACGGCAATCTGCAGTATGCCCTGCCCCGTGCCATCGACTTCCTTGAAGAAGAGGGCTACGCCTTCCGCACCATTTAGCCGGCGTGGCCGGCTCCCGTCTCCGAAGACGAGGTCTTGCACACAAGAACCTTGTCGATGCGTGCACCGTCCATGTCGACAATCTCCAATGTCAAACCCTGCCAGTGCGTCTTCTCTCCCGACACGGGGATGTGCTTGAGCCGGTCAAGGATAAGTCCGCTAATCGTGTTGTAGCTGTTCTCCTGATAGAGGTCGGTCATGTCGTAATGGTCAAGGAAGTCGTAGAACGAGCACTGCCCGTCAATCAGGCATGAACCGTCGTCGCGGACAATAATCTCTGCCTCCTGTCCGACGGTCGCCGAACCCACAAGAGCATCAAGGATGTCGCTCTGTGTCACGATGCCTTCCACCGTGCCGAACTCATTGGTCACCAATCCGTAGTGCTGGTTGCCGCTGCGGATGCGCTCCATGGCGTTGAACACGCTCATGTTCTTTGGCAGGAAGTCCGGCTTCGTGGCCACGCTCCTGATGTCGAAGTCACGGTTGTCAATCTTGTTGAACAAGTCCTTCAGATAGACAACTCCGATGATGTTGTCGAGGTTGTTCTCGCACAGCGGATATATGGCGTGCAGCCCGTCGACGACCTTGCGCTTCAGCGTGCTGTTGTCGTCGTTCACGTCGAGGAACACGATGTCGCTGCGGTGCGTCATTATGGAGTAGATGTTGCTGTCGCCCATCCCGAAGACGCGCTCCACAATCTCCTGCTCCACCTCCTGCACGTTTCCGTCCTCGGCTCCTTCGCGTACCACAGCCTTGATCTCCTCCTCCGTGACCTTCTCTTTCTTTGCTTTCAGCCCTATCAGGTGGCATATTGCTGCCGTGCTCTTCATCAGCACCCACACGAAAGGCGATGCCACGACCGACAGTACCGTCATCGGGCGCGACACCAATATGGCCACACGCTCTGCCGCAGCCATGCCTATGCGCTTGGGAACCAGCTCGCCTATGATGAGCGTCAGGTATGTCACGATGATGACAATGAGGAGCTGCGCTATCGTCGTTGCGTATGGCTCCAACAGCGGACTGCGTGCCAGCAGCGGCGCAACGTCCTGTGCCAGGGCATCGCCTGAGTAGATACCGGTCAGGATGCCAATCAGTGTGATGCCGATCTGCACCGTAGAGAGGAAACGGTCAGGGTCTTGCGACAGCTTCAATGCCGTCTTTGCAGCCTTGCTGCCTTTCTTCACGCTGCTCTCGAGCTTGACCTTCCGTGCGGACACTAATGCTATCTCCGACATCGACAGCAGTCCGTTACACAGTATGAGCAGCAGTATTATAACAACTTCCATATTTTTCAGTAGTAGTGTCGTATTTGTTAGTGGTCTCGTATGAACCTGATGATGTCACTCCACGATTATGCCGTCGCGCAGGTGTATGGTGCGGTCGGTCATCCGTGCCAGGTCTTCGTCGTGGGTCACGATGACGAATGTCTGTCCCATCTTGTCGCGCAGGTCGAAGAACAGGCGGTGCAGCTCTTCCTTGTTCTGCGTGTCCAAGCTGCCCGACGGCTCGTCTGCCAGAACAATGTCAGGTTTGTTTATCAGGGCACGTGCCACAGCAACGCGCTGCTTCTCGCCGCCTGACAGCTCTGCGGGCTTGTGCTCGGCGCGGTCGCCCAGCTTCATGAAGTCGAGCAGCCTCATGGCACGGTCGCGTGCTTCATCCGTGTCCTTGCCCGCTATGAATGACGGTATCATCACGTTCTCGACGGCTGTAAACTCCGGCAGCAGCCGGTGGAACTGGAACACGAAGCCTATGTGGCGGTTGCGGAAAGCCGACAGCTTCCTCTCCCCAAGCCCCGACACATCGCATCCGTTTATGCAGACACTGCCGCCGTCGGGCTTGTCGAGTGTCCCCATTATCTGTAGCAATGTGGTCTTGCCTGCACCGCTCGGGCCGACGATGCTCACGATTTCGCCCTTGCCGATGCCGAGACTTATGCCCCGCAGCACCTGCAGGCTCCCGAAACTCTTGGTGAGGTCTGTCACCTCTATCATTATGTTCTTGTCCTCTTGCATTTCTTCTTGAATCTTCCTGCTAAGTCTTCTTCAACCGGCTGTAGAACCACTGCCTCATCTTGACATACAGCGGCGACCCGCTACTGCCGTGGCGCGGGTTGGAGAATGTTATGTCTGCCTTGTCCGAGTCGGCTGTCTGGTCGGGATAGACCACGATGAGGCTGCTGCCCGAGAAGTAGCGGCTCAACTGCATCGGCAGCTTCTCGAACGACGGATGATATGAAATCGAGCCTTGGCGTGCACTGATGACGACAAACAGATGGTCGTACTCCACACGTCCCGTCAGCAGCAACAGGTCTTCCCAGTCTTCGAGAATGGAGAAGTCGGTCAGCGTCTGCTTGTACTTCGACTGTAGGAAACTCTGTATGTATCCTGTGGTCTGCTCCGTGGCGTAGAAGTGTACGCGGCACCCTATCGAAGCTCCCATCCTGCAAAAATGGCGCAGCCAGCGTTGGAACCCTGCCTCATATTCCGCATTTGGCGGCACAGCCACGACAATGCGCTTCACAGTGTTCAGCGGTATCAGCATCTTGGCAATTATCACTTCGCGGCGTATTCCCTTCAGCAGGTTGGCTGTGATGGTGCCGAAGAACGAGTCTACCATGTTCGACTTGCGGTGCAGACCCAAGACCACCGTCGTCACATCGTGCTCCTTCACCGTATGCACAATGCCCGACGTGACGTTGACGTCATAGCGGCAAATCTGCGTCAGCTTCACGTTCGCTGCTGCCGTCACCATCGCTGCACGCTCAAGACCCTGCCTGCCGCGCCTCTCCGCTGCGTCGGAGTCGTTGGTGTCTGTCACCACCGTCAGCGACAACAGGTTGTCGTGGAACTTCGTTCCGCGTATCAGCAGTCCAAGCTCCATGAGCTGGCCTATGGTGTCGGGGTTGGACAGCGTTATCAGTATCTTCTCCGTCGAACGGCGCAGATGCTCGTCGGGCTGGCTTTCGCTCATGGCGATGGTGCGTGCCGTCTTGTCTGTTATCAGCGAACTGACGACGCACGTCACGAGTATCAGCAGGATGGTGCCGTTGAGCACATCCTCGTTCAGCAGTCGCGTGCCGTCGGGCAGGATGATGTTATATCCCACCATCACGGCAGCCAGTGTGGCGGCAGCCTGTGCAGTGCTCAAGCCGTACATCAGGTAGCCTTCGGGACGGCTCATCCTGTTGAGCTTGCGCACGATGAAACATGCTGTCCACTTGCCGAACAGAGCCACCGAAATCATTATCGCAGCCACCATCAGTGCGTTGCCTTCGCCGAAAATCACGTGCACGTCGATGAGCATCCCCACGCCAATCAGGAAGTAAGGGATGAACAGCGCGTTGCCGACGAACTCGATGTGGTTCATCAGTGGCGACACACGCGGAATAAGTCTGTTCAGTACCAGTCCTGCAAGGAACGCTCCGAGTATGCCTTGCATGCCCACGAACTCCATCAATGCCGCCCCGAGGAACGCCATGGCAAGCACGAAGATGAACTGCATCACGCCGTCGTCATAGCGGCGGAAGAACCATCGCGACACCACGGGGAAGAGGAAGATGATGACAAACGACAGTACTATCACCTTCACGACAAGCCACGTCCAATAGCTGCCGCTCACGTCGCCCTTGAACATTCCGCTGACGACAGCCAGCACAAGCAGGGTCAGAGTGTCGGTGACAGCCGTGCCGCCGACAGCAATGCTCACGCTGCGCTGGTGCGACAAGCCGTATTTCAGCACTATGGGGTAGGACACCTGGGTGTTCGACGCGTACATGCTGGCAAGCAGGATGGACGTCGCAATGCCATATTGCAGCACGGCCATGTTGATGGCGAAGCCGATGGCTATCGGCACGCTGAAGCACAGCAGTCCCAAGGCCAGTGCCTTGAACTTGTTTTCCTTCAGGTCGTTGAGGTTCATCTCCAATCCGGCAAGGAACATGATGTAGTACAGACCCACTTCGCCGAACAGTTCGAAACTGCTGTCTCGTGCAAGGATGTTCAGTCCGTGCTCGCCGATGACGACACCGGCAATGATCATTCCGATGATATGCGGCACGCGCAGCCTGTCCATGAGCAGCGGCGAGAACAGAATGATGAGCAGCACCAACAGGAAAATCCATGTCGGGTCAGTCACGGGAAATGTTATGTTCAGATTGAACCAATCCATCGTCGGGGTGCGTGCTTCCGTCGCTAAGGGAGTACAAAATAAAAAACTTTTCACGATAAGGCAATGCGGATAGTGCATTTTGTTCTACTTTTACGCAGATTTTGCGGCATCGTGTATGCGCAATGAGCATCGGCGAGGCGCAAATGTAAGACCACAACACTAAAAAGCTAAAAGAGGAGATACAGAAAGATGAAAGTAGCAATTGTCGGAGCAAGCGGAGCCGTGGGACAAGAGTTCCTGCGCATCCTTGAAGAGAGAGACTTTCCCATAGACGAACTGTTGTTGTTCGGTTCGACACGCAGTGCCGGCAGCAAATACACCTTCCGTGGCAAGGAGGTGACGGTGCAGCTTCTTCAGCACGACGATGCTTTCAAGGGTGTCGACATTGCCTTCGCTTCTGCCGGTGCGGGCACGTCGAAGGAATATGCAGGCACCATTACGAAGTATGGAGCCGTGATGATTGACAACTCCAGCGCATTCCGCATGGACGATGACGTGCCGTTGGTTGTGCCCGAGGTCAATGCTCCCGATGCCAAGAAGCGTCCGCGCAACATCATTGCCAATCCGAACTGCACGACCATACAGATGGTCGTGGCACTCAAACCCATCGAGAAGCTCTCGCACATCACACGCGTCCACGTGGCTACATATCAGGCTGCCAGCGGTGCAGGAGCCGCCGCCATGAACGAACTGTACGAACAGTACCGCGAAGTCCTGGCAGACAAGCCCGTGACGGTCAGCAAGTTCCAATACCAGCTGGCGTTCAATGTCATCCCGCAGATAGACGTTTTCACCGACAATGACTATACGAAGGAAGAGATGAAGATGTTCAACGAGACGCGGAAGATAATGCACTCCGACGTGCGTGTCAGTGCGACCTGTGTGCGCGTACCTTCCTTGCGTTCACACTCGGAGAGCATTTGGGTTGAGACAGAGCGTCCGCTGTCGGTCGAGGAAGCACGCCACGCCTTTGAAGGAGGCGAAGGTCTTGTCGTCGACGACTGTCCTGCTGAGAAGAAATACCCCATGCCGTTGTTCCTTGCAGGCAAAGACCCTGTCTATGTAGGGCGCATCCGCAAGGATCTTGCAAACGACAACGGACTGACGTTCTGGATTGTCGGAGACCAGATACGCAAGGGCGCGGCACTCAACGCTGTGCAGATTGCGGAGTATCTGATTGCAGAGAAAGACATCTGAGGTGACTGTCATCTATTCCTCTCCCATCTTCGGACCGGTGCACTCGCGGCGGCTCGGCGTGTCGTTGGGCATTAACCTGATGCCCGACGACGGCAAGCTCTGCACCTTCGACTGCGTGTATTGCGAGTGCGGGTTCAATGCCGACTTCATCCCAAAGCACCGCCGCCCCACACGCGAAGAGGTGGCGCGTGCCTTGGAGATGCGTCTGCGGGATATGCAGAAGAACGGTCCTGCCCCCGACGTGCTGACCTTTGCCGGCAACGGAGAGCCTACAGTGCATCCGCATTTCGCCGAAATCATCGACGACACCGTGCAGTTGCGCGACAGATATTTCCCCTGTGCCAAGGTCAGCGTGCTGAGCAATGCCACGCAAATCATGCGTCCCAAGGTATTTGACGCACTGAACAAGGTCGACAACAATATTCTCAAACTCGACACCGTTGACGGAGACTACATCCAAAGCCTCGACCGGCCTGTCGGCAACTATTCCGTTGAGCGGATCATAGAAGGCATGAAAGCCTTCAAGGGCAAGTGCATCATACAGACGATGTTCCTGAAAGGCAGTCACAATGGCTGTGACATGGACAACACCACAGACCGTTTCGTCGAGCCATGGCTGCGGAAAGTCGTGGAGATTGCACCAAGTCAGGTGATGATATACACTATCGACCGCGAGACACCTGCCCACAATCTCCACAAAGCCACGCCGGAAGAGCTTGACTCCATCGGTGCACGTGTCCGTGCAGCCGGCATCCCGTGCAGCGTCTCATACTGAGACCGGACACATATATCCCGCGTCTCTCCACTCCCGAAGCACCTCTCTTGTTCCAAGATAACGGCTGCAATGCCTTCCGAGAATAACATAAATGTTGCTCGAAGCCTGCTC
>CAVDAU010000107.1:0-8369 GCA_963607015.1 Streptococcaceae bacterium | reverse complement strand
GACTTTGCCATTTCAAACATAAGCGTAGAAGTCAGAGGATATATCCTGTGGCGTGGACATCCTGCACCACAGCCCGATGCTCACACCTATAGGACGTGAATATCGGTATTGGATTTTGCGAGTTGTAACGCATTGAAAATCAGCGTCCCTATGGATGTACGTCCATAGGATCTGTGGCTGTACATCCATAGATTTGTGGCTGTACGTCCATAGAACTGTGGCTGTACAGTCAGAGAATCTGTGGCTGTACGTCCATAGTGAGGCACACACGCCACAGGAGATGGATGTTGTGTGACGGGCAAAAAAGACATCCGGCAGAAGTCGGGAGCCGTAATGTTCCCGCTTCTGCCGGATGCGTATTCCTGTAGCGTCTATCCTAAACGCCGGCTGAAAGCATCATTCGTCGCCAAGGCTGACGGCATAGTTGGCTCTCCTGCCGCTCGGGAACATTCCGGTGATGAAGAGCACCTGCTCGGGCGACTGCGTAGCCGTGCGCAGAGCCTGCTCCAAGTCGTCGGTGGTGCGCATGTTCTCACCGTTGACCTTCAGGATTATGAAGCCACGGCGGATTCCCGCATCCTGCAACTTGCCGCCCGACACTCCCGTGACCTCCAGTCCGTAGCTCAGTCCGAGCTGTTCCTTGGTCTTGTCGGATATGGGCTTGAAGGCACCTCCCAGTATGTCCATGCCGGCATTCTTCACCACCTTGGTGTTGCCCTGCGAGTTCTTCAGGGTTATGTCGACAGTCTTCTCTGACTTGCTGCGCACGATGGTCACCTTGATCTTGTCGCCGGGACGGTGCTGTGCCAGAGCCTCCTGCAAATCGGAGAACTTGTGGATCTTCTTTCCGTCGATGCCCGTGATGACATCGTCCTCCTTCAGCACTCCTGCTGCCGAACCTCCGTCAACGACCTCTGCCACATAGACACCGTCGGTGACACCAAGCTCCTCAATCTTCTTGCGCATCTGTGAGGTCTGCTCCTCGGACATCGTGAGGTCTGTGCCCAACGTGTTGCCACGGATGCCGAGCAACGCACGCTGCACGGTGCCATACTGCTTGAGGTCCGAAACCACCTTTGTCATTATGCTCGTCGGGATGGCGAAGCCGTAGCCGGAGTATGCTCCTGTGGGAGAGTAGAGCATGGCGTTGATGCCAATCAGCTCGCCACGGGCATTGACCAGGGCACCGCCGCTGTTGCCCGAGTTGATGGCGGCATCGGTCTGGATGAACGACTGTATGTTGGCAGCCTGTCCGTTGGCAGCCGATGTCCCTATCTGACGCGCCTTCGCACTGACAATGCCGGCAGTGACGGTCGAGTTGAGGTTGAACGGATTGCCCACTGCCAGCACCCATTCGCCGACCTTCAGCTCGTCAGAGTTGCCGACAGGCAGTGTCGGGAAGTCGTCGCCTTCAATCTTGACAAGGGCGAGATCCGTGTCTGCGTCCGTACCTATGAGACGTCCCTTGAACTCACGCTCGTCGTTCAGCTTCACCGTGATCTCGTCGGCATTCTCAACCACGTGGTTGTTGGTCACGATGTATCCGTCTCTCGAGATGATCACACCCGAGCCGTAGCCCACGCGCGGCTGTGTCTGCACCTGACGCTGCTGTCCGCGGCCGTCGCCGAAGAAGAAGTCGAAGAAGTCCGGCATGTCCTGCACGGTCTGTGTCTTCCCCATCTGCGTGGAACGTATGTGCACCACCGCATGCACCGCCACTTCAGCAGCCTGCGTCAGGTCCACAGGCTGTGCGTCCGTGCCGTATGCGGCAAGACGGATATTCTCGTTCTGCTCGAACAAGTCGGAGAACGAGTTGGTCTCCTGCTTGGGTGTCATCTTGTAAGTCGTATAAGCAGCCACACCGGAGCTTAGCAATGCTATTGCAGCCACTCCCAAAATCGTTTTCACCTTTTTCATAAGCTTAGTGTATTTCGTTTTTTACTGTTAATATTTTCTTCTCGGTAAACGTTAATATTAAGTCTTTGTTTAACGCTTTCCAACAACGAAGTAACAGCAAATCCTGTTCGCTTGTTCCATTCTGCCGTTCTTTTTTCTGTCTTTTAACAAAGGCTATCAGGGGCTTAACAGCGGTTAACTGCCGCGTCTGACATTTTTACACTATTCAAGCATCCGCACTGACACATTTGCCGTCTGCGGACATCGCGTCACAGCTTCTCCACACCGATGCCCGGACGGTCCGGCAGTGTTATCTTTCCGTTCACCACCTCCATGCCCCGGAAGCGGTCGTTGGTTATCAGCAGATTGCCGTCAAGGTCGGCGAAATCCACAGCCGGTGACAGCTGTGCCGCTGCCGACACCGCACACGAGGTCTCGGTCATGCAGCCCACCATCACCTTCATGCCGAGCGCACGTGCCATGTTCACCATCTTCCACGCCTCGCGCATTCCCGTGCACTTCATCAGCTTTATGTTGATGCCGCTATAGACACCTTGCAGTGCCGCCACATCGCGCAGACGCTGCACGGCCTCATCGGCGAAGACGGGCAGCGGACTGCGTTCTGTCAGCCACGCGGCATCTTCAATCTGCCCCACGGGCATAGGCTGCTCCACCATGACCACACCCCGCTCTGCCAGCCACCCTATCATGTCGAGCGCATACCGGCGGTCTTTCCATCCCTGATTGGCATCTACGGCTATGGGCAAATCCGTCACCGTGCGGATGGTCTCTATCATTTCCTTGTCGTTGTCGCTGCCAAGTTTCACCTTCAGGATGTTGAACCTGTCCGCACACTCGCGCGTCTTCTCCTTCACCACATCCGGAGTGTCTATCCCGATGGTGAAGGTCGTGCTTGGTGCCTTGCTCTTGTCAAGTCCCCAGATGCGGTGCCACGGAGCACCCAGCATCTTGCCGACAAGGTCGTGCAGCGCAATGTCGACAGCGGCCTTGGCTGCCGTGTCGCCGGCAGACAGGCTGTCAACATACGCCAGAATGTCCTCTATTTGGAACGGGTCGCTGAAGCGGCTCAGGTCTACCTTCCGCAGGAATGAGGAGACGCTTGCGACGGTCTGTCCCAGGTACTGCGGCATTGAGGCCTCGCCGTAGCCCGTGATCCCGTCATACTCAATCTCCACCTGCACGTCGGGCGTTGTGGTGCGGGAGTAGGACGACACGGTGAACACGTGCCGCAGCTTCAGCTCGTAGGGGAAGAAGCTGAGCCTCATCTCCGCACGTCCTGCGGAGTTCACATGGAAGTTGTCAATCTTGCCGGCTGCATCGGCGGCAGTCGCTGTCAGTCCCGCAGCCGTGCCGAGTGTCACGGTTCGTAGGAAATCCCGTCTGTTTTGCTTCATGTCTCTGTCTCCTTTTTTTCTTAATCGGCATTGCCGAAATACGGATTGGTCTCTGTCGTCGTGAAGTTACGGTCCTTGCCCACAAGATGCAGGAAACGCACGGCGTGAAGCAGGCGGTTGAGGTTGAACTCGTCATACAGATCGTCGGCGGGGTCGAAGCTGCTCACGTGCACGTCGCCCTGTGAGTGAATGAACCGCTTGCCGCCGATATACATGCCGACGTGAGACACGCGTTCGCGCCTCCCGTCCTGTGCTTTCGTCCCGAAGAACACGAGGTCTCCCGGTTCCAGATTGCCGAAGTCAGGAGCAATGTCCACACGTTGTCCGACATACGCCATCTGCGACGCATCGCGCGGAATGATGATGTCGTGCATGTAGAGCACGGTGCGCATGAAGCCGCTACAGTCCACGCCCTTCGACGACGTGCCTGCCCAGAGATAGGGGAAGCCCATCATGGTGTGTGCCGTCGAGATGACCGATGCGGCATCCTGCTTCGTTTCCTGCCGCCATTTGTCGAGCCGGCACGATATGCCTTTAAGCACATAGCCGCGCCGTCCGTCGGGATATTCGACGTTATAGTACTTGCCCTTCTGCCCTATCAGCTTCAGCCTGTCGCCTGCCACAATGTCACTGACCACCTGCGATGTTTCCTTCGGCTCCGAATACACATACCCGAAGTGCGCTGTCACGACAATCTGCCGGCTGCCGTTCCAGCTGTCGTGCTCGGCTTTTGTCATCCTTCTTATTCCTGCCGGATGCACCCACGCGATGTAGTCGTCAGGTGTCTGCACGCGGAACCATGTGCCTTCGCGTTCGAGCACCCTCACCGGCATGCCCATCAGTGCCTGCGACGTCATCTCGGCAGAGAAGTCGGGCTTCGTGCGCAGATTGCAGACCGACAGGTTCACCACGCCGTAGGTCTCGTCGCCGAGCTGTCCGCTGTCGGGCAGCAGGCGCATGTGGTCTATCACGTTATACCGTTCCCTTCCGAGAGCCTCCACCAGTGCTTTCTTGGCAGCCTCCGACGAGGTCTCGCCCTGTAGCAGCAGGTCTCTTTCCGCCACGGCAAAGGACGGGGCATAGACCACCGTCCTGCCGTCAGGAGCATAGACTGCCTTTATGCTGTCGCTCAAGGCTTTCACGCCGTCAGGCACGGTGTCGGCGGCAGCCGCCATGGCTGTCGGCACCGGCAGCAGCATCACCACCGCTGCCGTCATCATCATATTGCGAATCATGTGTCTCATAATGGCGTAAAGGTAGTGCAAAAATGCGGAACCGCACAAATCGGGAGTGTCTCCGCACGGCGGCTCCGCCGGAACAAAATCGGACAAGTCCGCTTGTTCTGCGCCCAACTTGCACTACCTTTGCGCCAATCAGAGGAGATGACAGCCGGACGGTCTGTCGCGTGCAGCCACTAAACAGGTTGCAGGAGGAAAGTCCGGGCAACACAGAGCGTTCCACTTCTTAATGGGAAGCCGTCCGTGAGGGTGGAGTAAAGCAGAAGAAAATAACCGCCATGCCCCTGCGGGCACGGTAAGGGTGAGAAGGTGAGGCAAAAGCTCACCAGCCTGATGGTGACATCAGGGCTGTGCTTCTTGGAAGTTGAAAGGTCATGTAAACCGGCGCATGAGGGCTGCTCGCCCGATGCCGGAGGGTAGACCGATAAAGCCGTGCGGCGACGCACGGCTCAGATAAATGACAGACACCTTGGCTCCGTGCCAAGGGACAGGACCCGGCTTACAGGCCGACTGTCATCTCCTCTCTTTTTTTGAGAAACACACACATATATATATTATTCATTTAACCTGTTAAATCTCATAATCCCATGAAAAGACGTTTCCTTTCGACAGCATTGCTGGCATTGGCGTGCACCTTAGGGCTGAGCGCGCAACAGCAGAAAACCGTCACCCTCGACCTGTGGCCCGACGGATTGCCAAACACCAACGGCATAGAGCAGCAAGGCTATGACGACAGCAAGAACAACTACAAGCCGTCCATCACGGTCTATCTGCCGAAGTCGGACAAGCCGACACGCGCGGTCGTGATCTGCCCCGGAGGTGCTTACTTCATGCTGGCGATGGACAATGAGGGACATAACTGGAGAGGATTCTTCAACAATCAGGGCATTGCGGCAATCGTGCTGAAGTACCGCATGCCGCACGGCCACGACGACGTGCCGCAGTCTGACGCCTACGAGGCGATACGCACTGTGAAGCAGCACGCCAAGGAGTGGAACATCAATCCCGACGACATAGGCATCATGGGTTCCTCTGCCGGAGGACATCTGGCATCTACCGTGGCGACCCATGCCGCCGACGAGGTGCGTCCGTCGTTCCAGATACTTTGGTATCCCGTAATATCCATGGATCCCGAAATCACGCACATGGGGTCGCACGACAACCTGATAGGCAAGACACCGTCTGCCGAGATGCAGAAGAAGTACAGCAACGAGCTTCAGGTCACCGACGAGACACCGCGTGCTTTCCTGATGCTTGCCGACGATGACGACGTGGTGAACCCGCTCAACTCAACCCGCTACTACGAAGCACTGAAGGCACACGGCATACCTGCCACGATGCACATCCACCCCTCGGGCGGGCATGGCTTCGGCAGTCAGGAAGGGTTCAGGTATCATGCCGAGATGCTTATCGAGCTGCGGTCGTGGCTGCAGAGCTTCTGAAGAGAGCGACTTGATTGAAGAGAAAACAGAAATCGCGGTGTCCCCCAAACGGAGAGGAACACCGCGATTTCTTTCTATGTGTTATGTCGGTAATGTGTCCGGCTTGCGCTGATTACATCATGCCGCCGCCCATTCCCGGGTTGCCGCCCTGCATGGGAGGAACGTCTTCCTTCTTCTCCACGATGACGCACTCTGTCGTCAGGAACATTCCGGCGATGGAAGCAGCGTTCTCGAGAGCAACGCGTGTGACCTTGGCAGGGTCTACGACACCTGCTGCATGCAGGTTCTCATATACGTCCTTGCGGGCATTGTAGCCGAAGTCGCCCTTGCCCTCGCGAACCTTCTGGACAACCACTGCACCTTCCTTGCCTGCGTTTGCCACAATCTGGCGCAGAGGCTCCTCGATGGCACGCTTCACGATTTCGATACCGGTGGTCTCGTCGTCGTTCTCGCCCTTCATTCCTTCGAGAGCAGCCTGTGCACGGATGTAAGCCACGCCACCGCCGGGAACGATACCCTCTTCGATGGCAGCACGTGTGGCACGCAGAGCGTCGTCCACGCGATCCTTCTTCTCCTTCATCTCAACCTCGGAAGCGGCACCAACATACAGCACGGCTACGCCGCCTGCCAGCTTGGCAAGACGCTCCTGCAGTTTCTCGAGGTCATACTGCGACTTCGTGTTCTCCATCTGCATCTTGATCTGCTCGATGCGGTCGTGGATGTTCTTCGTGTCGCCGTCGCCGTTGACGATGGTTGTGTTGTCCTTGTTGACAACGACCTTCTCTGCCGAACCCAGCATCTCCACTGTGGTCTGGTCGAGCTTCAGGCCCTTGTCCTCGCTGATGACAACGCCGCCTGTCAGGATGGCAATGTCCTCAAGCAAGTCCTTGCGACGCTCGCCGAAGCCGGGAGCCTTGACGGCACATATCTTGAGCTGTGAGCGCAGGCGGTTCACAACCAGTGTTGCGAGTGCCTCGCTGTCGACATCCTCGGCAATTACCAGCAGAGGACGGCCGGTCTGTACAGCCGGTTCGAGGATAGGCAGGAAGTCCTTCAGGTTGGAAATCTTCTTGTCATAGATCAGGATGAGGGGCTTCTCCATCACGCACTCCATCTTCTCCGCGTCGGTCACGAAGTAGGGAGACAGATAGCCACGGTCAAACTGCATACCTTCCACAACACCGATTGTCGTGTCTGTGCCCTTTGCCTCCTCGATGGTGATGACACCGTCCTTGGAGACCTTGCGCATTGCGTCTGCCACCAGCTTGCCGATTTCGGGATCGTTGTTTGCCGATACAGAAGCGACCTGCTCAATCTTGTCGTAGTTGCTGCCGACCTTCTCTGCCTGGTTGTGGATGGACTCAACGACCTTGGCAACGGCCTTGTCGATACCGCGCTTGATGTCGATCGGGCTTGCACCTGCCGTGACGTTCTTCAGACCTTCCGACACGATTGCCTGTGCCAGAACGGTAGCGGTTGTCGTGCCGTCGCCGGCAGCGTCGCCTGTCTTCGAAGCCACTTCCTTCACGAGCTGTGCGCCTGTGTTCTGATAAGCGTCGGGCAGTTCAATCTCCTTTGCCACTGTCACACCGTCCTTGGTGATGTGCGGTGCACCGAACTTCTTCTCTACAATCACGTTACGTCCCTTGGGGCCAAGTGTCACCTTGACAGCGTTGGCCAGCGTATCGATTCCGGCCTTCAGCTGGTTGCGGGCCTCAATATCGAATTTGATTTCTTTTGCCATGATATTTACTTTTTGTGTGTTCTTTTCTGTTTTGTTGTCTCTCCTTGATTTACTCGACTACGGCGAAGATGTCGCTCTGGCGCATGATGAGGTACTTCTTGCCCTCAACCTCAAGCTCCGTGCCTGCATACTTGCCATAGAGGACCTTGTCGCCGACCTTGACGGTCATCGGGTCGTCCTTCGTGCCGTTGCCGACAGCGACGATCTCGCCTCTCACGGGTTTCTCCTTTGCGGTGTCAGGGATGATGATGCCACCGATTGTCTTCTCTTCTGCAGCGTCCGGAAGAACCAGAACTCTGTCTGCTAATGGTTTTACGTTCATAGTTTTTTAATTTTTACAGTTTTTGATTTCTCGTTTTCTATGTCGTTGTCTGCACGGTGCCTGCCCCACGGAGCACGACACCGTGCACCACCCGCCCTGCGAAAACCATGCCAAGAAGCGGGAGCCACACAGCCTGCGACCTAAGACTGACATAATGTCTGCCATCGTGACACTGAATGAGACAGATGGGCAGTGCGCCGCGCACCCTTGGAGAGGCACACACGCCATAGGACATGGATATTTCTGTTTTTTTGTCGTCACTGTGCTTTGTTTGATTGTTTTTCCGTACCTTAGCACCCACGGATAGGGCGA
>CAVDAU010000106.1:0-8391 GCA_963607015.1 Streptococcaceae bacterium | reverse complement strand
CGGAGACCGACGGCTATGTCCAATACTCCTGCAGCGGCCTGTGGAACGGCACGGGCGATTTCCGTCTGGAGTTTGACGGCGACATCTACCTGTATGCCCTTGTGCTCAGTACCGACAAGGTGGAGAGCCTGGCCTACAAGTACAAGACCCTGTTTGAGCAGAGCGAGCGGCTGGTGAAGATAAGTGCCGCCGTGTTTGACAAGGACGAGAACGCCCTGCAGGAGACGGGGCTGATGGTGCAGCCCGAAGGCACGGGCATCTACGTGAAGGACGCCAACGGCAAACTCGCCCTGATAGGCGTGGGCGTGGAAGAGACCGATGCGGACGGCAATGCCAAGACTGTGATCAAGCTGACGGCTGACAACATCAAACTGGAGGGACTTGTTACGGCCAACCAGTACTTTAAGGTGAGGGAAGACGGCAGCATAGAAGCCGTGAACGGCAAGTTTACGGGGGAAATCCGTGCGTCACGCGGAACTATAGGCGGCTTCACCATCAGCGAGGATTCCATCAGTACAGATTCGGATGCGACATTGCAGATAGGCGGCGACAGCTTCAACACCCACTTCGGCATCAGTTCGTTGACCAAAAGTGTGACGGTGCAAGCCAATGACAACTACCCGGTGCGGAACATCTACGATTTCGCCTACAAAGAGAACAACCGCTTCACGCTGCGCAACACCACCGACAAGACATATGACTGGCTGAACATAGGTGTGGCCAACGTGATGGATATGGACTATTTCAGCAGCACCTCGTCATCACAGCGGATGCCGAACAGGTACGGCTACCAGTATGCCATGCTGGGTACAGGTCATGTGATGATGGACGGCATCGTTGACGGCGGATGCCTGAGCATCATGTCGGATTGGAGTGCAGACAACCAGGTGAGGATGCTTGTCCCTCCCTTTGAAGCCAACAGAGTGGCAGTGAGCAGCACATACGCGGGAGACGTTGTAGTGCTGCCCAACCTGTACAGTGTGTTGTCGGTGTTCGGGTATGGAATAATCCACAGCCAGAAGAAGAAGTTCTCATTCCGTATGGACATCGTGAACATGGGCGACAACGCTATATACATAGCCGGACGCAACACGGGCAAGGTGAACAATGTGCAATACTATGCAGGCGAGGAACTGCCCCTCCTCTTCTCGAATCAGGCAGCGCAGACAAATCTGAAAGGCGTGGCAATAGCGGCGCACAGCATGTTGGGTGTGCTTCTGGTATATGACGGGACGGAGTATCAAGCCTATATAATGAAATCGAACTAAAACCATACAATCATGACAGAAGAAGAGAAGAACTCGGTTGTTCAGGAAGTCCTGAACGAGATAAAGACGGACAGCCAGAGCGTGGACGAGCTTGAGACCGCCACCACGCTTGACGGCATCAGCTCCCTGCCGGCCATGCAGGGGACAAAACTCGTTTCCGCCCCGTTGTCGCTGCTCTCGAAGCCCGCGACCGATGCGGCGGCACAAGCGTCAGCGGCGGCGGTACTTGCGGCCAATATGGCTGAAGAGGCAAATAAAGCGGCAGAGAAAGCGGACACGGCTACGGCAAGCGCAAATACGGCAGCAAGTTCTGCTAACGCAGCGGCAAGTTCCGCCAACACTGCAGCGGCAAGCATCAGCTCGTATGAATACCGCCTCACGCTGGCGATGAAAGGAGCTTCCGCCCGTTTTGACGGCTTTGTTGATGGGGTAACCATAGAGCTATTGTCAGCAACGGTTATCAGTGGAGTTTACTACGACACGACAAACAAGAAGTTCTGTGCAAAGATGAGCGGCAGCGACCGATATTGCAATAACTGGGCGGTTGACAAAAATATCTATGCAGCTGATATGTTCATGAACTCGTCGCGTTCGGCGCCGCTCAAGGATAAGGTCTTTTTGTGCGGTGCGTCGCTCTATGTATGGAGCGAGGAAGAGGACAATCTTGTGGAGGTCAGCGGCAGCGGTTCGGGAAGCGGCTTCTATAACGTTACCAACGAACAGCCGCTCGCAAGCGGATATTACGACAAGGACACGGCCATCGCAGCACTTGAAAACGCGGACATCAAGGACGAGAACAAGCCGGGCATGATACTCACCTTCGAGAAATCAGCAGGAGTGTGGGCGGACTACCGCTTTGCGGCAAGCAGCATAGAAAGTTTCCTTACCCCCGCAAGCTGGGAGGAGTACGGCGGCGGCACGATAAAGTCAATCACGCTAAACGGCACGGAGATTACGCCCGACGTGGACGGCAACGTGGCACTGAAGATAGACCAGATAGCGGTAGACGAGAGTCTGGATGCGGACAGTACCAACCCTGTGCAGAATGCGGCCGTAACGGCAAAGATGAACGAGATCGGCGATGCTGCCATCGGCGGTGTGGAAGTCATCGAGGGGGACGACAAGAACACGCTGAACATTCTCAACAAGAAAGGCGGCGTTATCGCTTCCACTGAATTTAGCGGTGGAAGTGGCGGCGGTGGCTCGTCAACCGCAAGCCGAATTGTCCTGACCGCAGCCCTCGACAAGGCGCAGGTAAAGGAGGGCGGCACGGCACAGCTCACCTATACATACAGCCACGTGAACTCGGACGGGGAGAATGACGGCATCAAGGCGGACATCACTGTAACCATATCCCGTGGCACGACGCAGACCTACGAGGCTACGGCAAAGAACGTGAGCGCGGGAACGTACACGCTCGACATATCGGAATACCTGCTGGTCGGCACGACCGACATCTATGTGAAAGCCGTTGCGACAACGGAGGACGGCACCAGACAGACCAAGCAGGCATACACAAGCATAGGCGTGATAACGCTCACGCTGACGAGTTCCTACAACCTCGGCTCGACTATCGCCAACGGCGGTTACAAGAACAGCGACACCATAGAGATACCGTTCACCATCACCGGCAGCGGCACAAAGGACGTGTCGATGTACATAGACGGAAACGAGACTCCCGTGTCGCAGACCATCAACAAGAGCGGCACGGTGAACGGCTCGTTCACGATAAAAGGCTCCGCACTGGCCACAGGGCGGCATACGGTGCAGCTCGTTGCGGAGCGCAGCGGTCTGAGGAGCGACAGCATATACATGGACATACTGAAAGCCGGGCAGACCACACCCTTTGTCGGCATCAAATACACCGACAAGTCGGGCAAGATACTGACCGCAGACCACCTCACACCGACCCTGACGGCATACCAGTACGAGCAGCTGACCTTCAACTATGCCGTCTATAACCCCGACGCCACCCCGGCGCAGGTGGAGATGTACCTGAACGGATCGTTGAACAACACCGTCAACGCCCCGCGCTCTATGCAGACCTACACCAACCGCTTCACCTCGAAAGGGGAACAGACCCTCGTGCTGAAGGCAGGGGCAACCGGCTATACGCTCGGCATCGACGTGCAGGAGAGCAGCATAGACATCAGCGAAGCCACATACGGACTTGTTGCAAAGTTCGATGCGGCAGGGCGCAGCAACTCGGAGAGCGACCCGGCACAGTGGGTGTCGGGCGACATCCGGACGGAGTTCAGCGGCTTTGACTGGAGCAGCAACGGCTGGACCGGCGAGAGCCTGAAGCTGACCAACGGCGCGAAAGCCGTTATCGGCTACCAGCCGTTCAAGAATGACATCAAGGCGACCGGGCTGACCATAGAACTGACCGTCAAGGTGAGCGGCATAATGAGCCGTTCGGCTAATTTGGTGCAGTGTATCGACAACGGGAAAGGTCTGCTTGTCACAGCGGAGGAAGCGAGTTTCAAGACCGGACAAAGCGTAACCTACACCAACGAGGACGACGAGCAAGTAACCCGTGAAATCAAGCTCGGCACGAACTTCACCTCCGGCAAGTGGATAAAGATAGCCCTTGCCGTCTCCACCAAGGACGACAACAGGCTTATGCACCTTTACGTGGACGGCAACAGGACTGGAGCGGACATCTACGACACGTCATTCAACTTCGCGCAGGACAATCCGCAGTACATCACCATCGACAGTGCGGAAGCCGACATCGAGGTGAGGAGCATCCGCATATACAGCCGCGCCCTGACGGACGACGAGGAGCTGGAGAACCGCATGGTGGACGCGGAGACGGGCGAGAAGATGCTTGCACTGTATGACGACAACAACATTCTCGGCGACACGGGCGGCGTGGACATAGACAAGATACGGGCAAAGGGCAAGGGCGCGCTGCGCATCGTGCGGCAGAACAAACTCGACGACGTGTATGCGGAGAACAACAAGAAGACCGACTTCAAGGCAGACATATACTTCTATTCGCCGCTGGGCGGCGCGTATGACTTCGTGCTGAAAGACTGCAACATCCGCATACAGGGCACGTCATCGACGAAATACCCCTCGAAGAACATCCGCATCTACTGCGCCAAGGGCGGCGAGACGCTCTCGATGACCATAGGCGGCGAGGCAGACCCCCTCGGCAACAACCGCTACTGCATGCGCCCGAACGCCGTCCCGATGAACATGTTCTGCTGCAAGAGCGACTATTCGGACAGCTCCATGTCGCTCAACACGGGCGGTGCGAAGCTGTTCAACGACGTGTTCAAGGAGTTGGGACTGTTCACGCCCCCGCAGCGCTACCAGTACGAGCAGGGCGGCAACCAGACATCGGCCGTCAGCGTGCGCACGGCCATTGACGGCATCCCCATCGACGTGTTCTGTGCGGAGACGGAGGACGGCGAGAGCGAGTACTACGGGCAGTACAACTTCAACAACGAGAAGAGCAAGAGCCAGGCACTGTTCGGGCAGGAGGGACTGGACGGCTACACGCCCGAGATGCCCATGACATTCGAGACACTGAACAACACGGAGGCGATGTGCCTGTTCAAGACCACCTCGGACGATGAGATACCGACCGTCTTCGACGCGGGACTGGAGACCAACTACCCCGATGACGTGAAATGGGCGGGACTGACAACGGAGCAGCAGGCAGCCGTGAAACGCCTTTACGGATGGATAAGGGAGTGCGTGCCCGACGGCGCAACCTCTGAAGACATATCGACCTTCAAGTCGGAAAAGTTTGCGGACGAGATAGGCCAGTACTTCGACAAGGACTTCCTGCTGACCTACTACCTGTGGACGGACTACTTCCTGTCGGTGGACCAGAGGGCGAAGAACATGCTGCTCCGCACATGGGACGGCAAGATATGGTACATCACTTATTACGACGGCGACACGCAGCTGGGCAAGAGAAACGACTGCTTCCTGGTGTATCTCTACACGACAGACAGGGACACCTACGATGCGGAAGCGAGCAAGTACGCCTTTGAAGGTCGGGACAGCTGGCTGTGGAACTTGGTCCTTGCCAACCTGCAGGACGACTTGAAGCGTTGCGCAGCCAACCTCAGAGCGGTAATGACCAACGAGCGTGTGCTTGCGATGTTCAACACGGAGCAGAGCGGCAACTGGTCCGACAGGGCGTTCAACAAGTCGGGAGAGATAAAGTACATACGCCCGGCAGTGCAGGAAATGTACGGCAAGGTGTGGCCGTTCATCTACGCCCTGCAAGGCTCTAACACCTCACACCGGGAATACTTCATCAAGAACCGTTTCGCCTTGCTCGATGCGAAGTGGGGAACGAGCAACTTCACGTCCGACAACATCGACATGTACCTGTCCCGAACGGCAGCGGACGAGGAAGATGCGATAAAGATTACCGCCAATGAGGTGTACGCTTTCGGCTACGGCACGAACAACTCCCCGAACATAGCCAACACGGGTATCGTGAAAGAGGGCGATGTGGCGACCTTGAACATCACGGGAGCATATACCGTAAATGACCCAATCCGAATGTACGGTGCAAGCCGCATGAAGACACTCGACATGACGGGAGCGGCAGACCATCTGAAGAACGGCTTTGACCTCGGCAAGTGCGACGTTCTTCGTGAACTCAACATGCAGTCCTCGGGCAGCGGCTCCACCGGCTGGTGGCTCGTCCTCAATGCGTGCAAGTCGCTCCGCAGACTCAACCTGCGCAACCAGGCGCAGGCCAAGACCGGCAGCAGCACGTCAAAGGAGCTGGACCTGAGCAACCAGACAAGGCTCGAATACCTCGATGCAAGAGGTACGCAAGTGGAAAGTGTGAACTTTGCGCAGGGAGCACCGATAACAACGGCATATCTGCCCAGGACGCTCACCACGCTGAAGCTGGAGTATCTGTCGAAGCTCATGCCGACGGGATTGTCGCTTGAGAGTTTCGCAAACGTGAACACATTCATCTTCTCCGGTTGTCCCAACCTTGACTGGCAGGAACTGCTCGACAAGTGTACGAACGTGAAGCGCATCCGTGTAACGGGCATCGACATGGAGGGCGACGGCTCGCTGCTCGACAAGTACATCACGGCAGGAGGCGTGGATGCGGACGGCAACTATACGGACACTTGTGCTCTCGTCGGCTCTTACAGGCTGACGCGCTATGTGGAGGACGACACATACGCCGCATACGTCGCCCACTTCCCCGAACTGAACATAGAGCAGCCCGAGTACACCATGCTGGAGAGCGACGAGAGCGTGTCCGACGACGCGAACATCTCGAACCTTGACAACGGCACGGGCTACAAGTACGGCAACGACTACAAGCCGAGCGGCCACATAGGCATCATACTGAAGAACCGCCACCGTGTGCTGGCCAAGGTAACGAAGAAAGCCACGACGAGGAACGTGAGCATCGCCAACGTGGATACCATAATGAACAACCTTGACGGAGAGATGACCTGCTGCCAGCTTGACGACTCGGACAGCAACAAGTATTATGATGGCACAGCTGCGAAGCTGGACGGCACGGAGGGCGACTGGATGATGCTGGAGCCGTTCTTCTGGAGCAAGGGCGTGAACGACTACCTCAGCGGCAAGAACTACAGCTGCTACAGCGCGAACGATGCCGACCACATGCCGGCAGTGCCCGAAGCCACCGTGCTGACTCTGGAGGACATCAGGAAGACGGAAGGCGGCTACCTGAGCGGCAGGAAAGTGATGAGCGGACGAGATACCGTGGCGAACATATTCAGCACGGACAGCTCGTATTCGGTGTGCATGGTGTCTGTGGAGGGCTACAGGAGAGTACGCTTCCCGAGCGTGCCTGGCACCGGCCTTGTGGGCAGCGTGTTCGTGGACAGCACGGGGACAGTGCTGAAGGACATCGTCGTATCTACGCTCGGCAGCAAGTTCGAGGCAGGCATGTACCTCATCTGCGATGTTCCCGATGGAGCCAAGACCCTGTACTTCTCGGTACTGAACACGGCGGAGTTCGACAAGGTGGTGCTGAGCAACTCTGACAAGATAGAGGACATGGAACCCGAATGGTTCGCCAACGACGAGCACCTGTGCGCCGTGGTGGGCAGTTCGGTAGTCGGAAGCAAGCTGCGTGCGTGCATCACAGGCGGCTCGACGACCGCCAGCATGACGTGGACGGACTTCCACTACTACAGCGCGCAGAGGGGCATGCAGCAGATAGACGCGCTGATGCACTTCCGCATCGCCAACCTCGCCTACGCCAAGTACGGCCGCAGGAACATGCAGGAGCAGTGCGGCGCAGGCTATCACACCAACATGCGCACCACAGGCGGCACGGCATCAAGAGGCATGCAGGACACCATAGGCTACGAGGAGGCGAAGAGCGTCAACGCCAGTGTCACGAACAGCCTCGTGGACGAGAACAGGGTCCACCAGTATGCCTGGTACACGGACGAGGACGAGTACGGGGCGCAGAAGGTTACGCAGGTAAGCAACATCTGCTGCATCGGCTACGAGGACATCTACGGCCACAAGTACGACATGATGGACGGAGTGGACTTGCCCAACGACAGCGGCAACGCCGGCAAGTGGCGCATCTGGATGCCTGACGGCAGTACCATTATGATAAAGGGCACGACGACCAGCGGCAACTGGATAACCGCCGTTGCACATGGCAAACCGATGGCCGTTATACCGGTAGGCTCTGCGAACGGCTCGAGCAGCACATATTATTCAGATATGTACTGGACAAGTACCTCAGCAGGCCGTGTGGTCTATCGCGGTAACAACGGCGCGGACGCGGGTGGCGGTGTCTCGCATGCGAATGCGAATAGCGTTGCCTCGATTGCGAGTGCGAATGTCGGCTCGCGGCTCGCCTTCCGCGGCAAGATCGTGAAGGCGCAAAGCGTGGCAGCGTACAAGGCGTTGGCCGAGGTAGCGTAAAGCGAAGCGCGCCAAAGCGGGAGCGCAGCGACAAAACGAAAAGAACGGGGTTCGGATAGTGTCCGAACTCCGTTCTTGCAATATACGAACACCGGCGTAAGCCGGTCGAAAATATTTGCGGTTGGGGGTGTCCCCAGCGGTACGCTTCGTTTTAAGAAATTATACGCTTCGTTCTGAAAAAGCGAAACGCTTCGTTTTGCGGATTATA
>CAVDAU010000105.1:0-8409 GCA_963607015.1 Streptococcaceae bacterium | reverse complement strand
GCTCTAAGGAAGAGCACCATATTAAACAAAGCGCGACGCACCATAAAAACAGTGCGTCGCGCTTTTTGGTTACGACAAGTCTTCGGTCTTGTCAGATGAAGTCGTCGCCAAACTTTATCTGCGTGTCGTTCACCATGTTCCTTATCGTGTGTTCGTCGTTTTTCTTGCAGATGAGCAGCACGTTTCCGGCTTCTGCCACGAGATAGCCTTTCAGGCCTTTGATAACCGCCAGCTTCCCCTTCGGCATCACCACGATGTTGTCCTTGCAGTCATAAAGCTCGGAGTGTCCTTTCAGCGACACGTTCCCTTCGGCATCTTTCTCCGAGAGATCGTACAGCGAGCCCCATGTCCCCAAGTCCGACCACCCGAAGTCGCCGAGCGAGACATAGACATTATGCGCCTTCTCCATCACGCCGTAGTCTATCGAAACATTGGGGCAGGCAGGAAAGTGTTCGTTGATGAAGTTCTGTTCCTCGCCGGTTCCGTAGGCATCCGACTTCAGGTTGCTGCACACTTCCGGCAGCAGCGACTCCATCACGTCAATGATTGTGCCGACGTTCCACATGAAGAGACCGGAGTTCCAATAGAACTCTCCACTGTCCACGAAGACCTTGGCAAGCTCCAACTCGGGCTTTTCGGTGAAAGTCTTCACCTTGTAGCAGTTCACCCCTATCTTTTCGTCTATCTGTATGTAGCCGTATCCTGTCTCCGGACGGCTCGGTTTGATGCCGAGCGTCAGCAGATTGGTCGAACACGACACGAAATCCAATCCTGCCGACACGACACTCAGAAACTCCTGCTCCTTCAGAATCAGGTGGTCTGAAGGCGACACCACGATGTTTGCTTTCGGGTTCATGGCCTTGATGTGGTACGATGCCCACGCAATGCACGGTGCCGTGTTGCGCCGCGCCGGTTCAAGCAGTATCTGCGACGGGCTTATCTGCGGCAGCTGTTGCTGCACCATATTGGCATAAGCCTCGTTCGTCACAATCAGGATGTTCTCTGTCGGTATAATCTGCTTGAAGCGATCGAACGTCTGTTGCAGCAGCGAACGCCCCGTCCCGAAGAAGTCCAGAAATTGTTTCGGCATGTTCTTCCGGCTGAAAGGCCAAAAACGGCTCCCGACACCGCCGCTCATTATCACGCAATAGCTATTGGGATCTTTTGTCATGTCTCAAGAAAAAAGGTTTTAATCTGTTGGCTGATTCAAAATAGGACCTAAGCCTGTGCTAATGTAAGCCTTTTCCTGCACATTGAAACCACGGCTTCTGCCCAAATATTTCCTTTCCCCATTTTTTCCATGCACTTGTTGCCGTTACCGAAAAAACCTCTATCTTTGCAACCGCAAGCCAAGAAATGCGGTTTTGCCCAGATGGCGGAATAGGTAGACGCGCTGGTCTCAAACACCAGTGGAGCAATCCATCCCGGTTCGATCCCGGGTCTGGGTACAGGAATGGGTCTGTAAGTCTTTCGATTTACAGACCCGTTTGTTTTCTCAGGCAGTCAAAGTCCACTGAAAAACGGACTATGGGTTCAAGTACCAACGAACTATTAGTTCAAGTGCCAACGAACTATTAGTTCAAGTGGCAATGAACTATTAGTTCAAGTGACATCGAACTAATAGTTCATTTTTTCTCAAACTAAGGCGCAGTAGGTGCGGCATTGATGTTGGGTGTTGAGTTTAGAGGAGTAAGACAACACGATGGAGTGACCCGGGTGGGATTCAAACCCACGACCTTCAGAACCGGAATCTGACGCTCTATTCAGCTAAGCTACCAGGCCTTTTCGACGGCGCAAAGATAAACATTTATCCACACTTATACCGTATGTCCGCAAGGAAAAGTCCTTGTGCAGGGACAGACATGCCGGCGCAGCAGCGGTCACGCTTTTGCATAACCTCCTCGAAGCCTGCGACCGTCAGCTTGCCGAAGCCCACGTCAAGCAGCGTACCAACGACGGCACGCACCATATTCCTTAGAAAACGGTCTGCCTCGATGTTGAATACCCACGTCACCTCATCCACCCTGCTCCACTCGGCACGCGTCACGCGGCAGTTGTTCGTCTTCACGTCGGTATGCAGCTTGCTGAAGCTGGTGAAGTCGGTCTGTTGCAACAGCAGGCGTGCGGCTTCGTTCATCATGTCAAAGTCGGGCAGTCTGTGCAGCCGGCATCTGTACTGACGCATGAATGGTGTCTTGGCGGTGGTGACATAATATTCGTAACGCCGGCTCACAGCAGAGAAGCGGGCGTGCATACTGCTGTCGACAGGCTCCACCTTGTCTACCGATATGTCGGGAGGCAGCAGTCTGTTCAACTTGTCGGCGAGCTGTTTCACATCAAACTCCTTATCAGAGTCGAAGTGCGCCACCATGAGTTTGGCGTGTACGCCCGTGTCTGTGCGCCCTGCACCCGTGACAGAAGTCTCGGAGCGCAATATCATTGACAGAGCCTTCTCCACCGTCTCCTGCACACTCACGCCGTTGGGCTGTGCCTGCCAGCCGTGATAGGCTGTGCCGTCATAGGCCATATAAATGAAATAACGTTGCATCATTCAGCATATTCTATAATACAAAGCCGCCTCTCTGTGTCCGCAAAAACTTATCTTTGCGACAAGTTTCAGAAAGCACATCATGAAGTCACGACCACTAATCATCGCTGCAATCATATCGTCATCGCTTGTCATAGCCCTCGCCTCATGCAAGAAGGACATGACAATGAAGATGAACAACCCACACAATATCCACGGCGTAACAAGCTACAACCGGACTTTCGGCGACCTCAACCCCGTGCAGGTCAAGACGGCCCAAGCCATCGGCATCGCACCCATCGCCAATGCCGAAGAGGCAAAGAACCTCGACGACCGTCTGGTTCTCATCGGCGATTGCGACCATTATGCCGTCGATGAGCTGACGCACTCCATACCGTATCTCATCCCGGGAGCCGCCAGATTAGTCGACGACATAGGAGCTAACTTCCTCGACTCACTTGAGAACAAGGGTCTCAACCCCTACCGCATAATCGTGACATCGGTCACACGCACCATCGACCACGTGAAGCAACTGCGCCGCCGCAACGGCAACTCCACAGAGAACTCAGCCCATTACTACGGCACGACGTTCGACCTCAGCTGGAAACGCTTCCGGAAAGTGGAAGACCCCGACGGACGTCCGCTTCAGGATGTCGGCTCCGACACACTCAAGCTGGTGCTTGCCGAAGTCCTGCGCGACGTGCGCAAGGCCGAACGTTGCTACATCAAGTACGAGCGCAAGCAGGGCTGTTTCCACATCACCACCCGCGAGAAATAACGGTGCAGCATCACGCCGTTTCAAGCGTCTTCCACACTTTCGGCAGATAGTTCACGATGTCTCCAGCCGTCATTCCTGTCTCGCCATTGACGCGGGCTGCCACATCTCCGGCCAGTCCGTGGGCATACACGGCAAGTTTCGCTGCTGTCTCTGCATCATAGCCTTGTGCCAACAGTGCCAGTATCACACCCGTCAGCACGTCACCGCTCCCGCCTGTGGCCATGCCCGGATTGCCTGTGCTGTTGAACCAGCACAGGCCGTCCGGTGAGACGACTGCCGTGTAAGCCCCCTTGAGCACGACATACACGTCGCACTTCTGCGCCAGCTCACGCGCCTTCATCAGTCTCTCATAGGAATTGACGCAACGTCCCACGAGCCTGTCCATCTCACCGGGGTGAGGTGTTATGATGCTGCCGTGCGGCAGACGTTGTAGATATGAGTGGTTCTGCCCTATCAGGTTCAAGGCATCGGCATCGAGCACCATCGGCACCTTGACCGCATTTATCAGTTCATACAGGGCGGCACGTGTGTCCACGCCCTGCCCCATTCCCGGGCCTATGCCTATGGCGTTATATCCCGTTATGTCCTGCGGGACGTGTGCAAAGTGCGTATCGTCGGTATCAATGTCCGTCATTGCCTCCGGCACTGCCGACTGCACAATCACATTGTTGCACTTCGGCACATGAACCGTCAGCAAGCCTGCGCCCGACTTCATGCACGCCCGTGCCGCCAGCACCGAAGCACCGGCCATGCCCTGCTGTCCCGCGATGAGCAACGCCCTGCCGAACATGCCCTTGTGGTCGAAGCGGCCACGCACCTTCAGCATCCACGACATGTCTTCTTCATCGGCCATCTCAAAGCACGACGGCTTGCTGTTGATGGCATCACGGCTCAAGCCGATGTCCACCAACGTCCATGAGCCGAAGTACCGTTCATTCTCGGGGAACAGGAAAGCGAGCTTGGGCAGCTGCAGGCTCAGCGTCACATCGGCACGCACGATATTGTCGGGATTGTTGCGCGTATTGTCCTCTCCCATCAGTCCCGACGGGATGTCGATAGACACCACCTGTGCTTTGCTGCCGTTGATATACCTCGCCACCGAGGCAAAGCCTCCATCGAGCGGACGGTTCAGCCCACTGCCAAACAGTCCGTCGATGACCACGTCGTCGGCTGTCAGTGCCGGCGGATTGAACTGCTTGGTCACTTCGGTCAGTTTGTCCGGATGCAACTCCTGTAGCAAATCGCGGTTCATCTCGCAGTCGGGACTGAGGCTGCCGCCAATATTGAACAGATAGGCTTCCACACGCCGTCCGTTGTCAAGCAGCATCCGTGCCACTGCCAGCGCATCGCCACCGTTATTGCCCGAACCGGCAAAGACAACGAAGCGCGTCTCCTTGTCTGTCCACCGCCTTTCTATCTCCTTTGTCAGGGCGCGGGATGCACGTTCCATCAGGTCGTAGGACGATATGCCCTCCTGCTCCACCGTAGCCGCATCAATGTCCCTTATGTCCTTTGTCGCAAATATCTTCATATCCGTATGTGTGCTTACTGTTGTTTCCTTATCGTGAGATTGGTGCCTGCGCCATCCCGCAGCGTCGTGGCAATGTCATGCTCATTGACATTCACCTTGCCGCGTATCATCTCGGGTATGTTATAGGCATTCATCTGTTCACGGTAATACTTGGCAGGATTTCTCTGCGGCATGAGGAACGGCTTATGGAATGTGCCGTCCTCACCCACATATGTGAAGTAAGGTCTTGTGTACAGCCCGTCCTGCCTGCGACTGCTGAACACCATCCACCGGCTGTTGCTGCTCCACGAATGGTAGCTCTCCGTGTCGGGACTGTTTATGGCATCAATAGGGCTGACGCTGCCCGTCGTGAGGTCAAGCCGGTAGAGGTCTGCCTCCTTCTTGTTGATTGAAAAGTTGCCGAAGTCCATCAGCGTCACCACCATCTGCCTGCCGTCGGGCGACAGCCTCGGGAAGTTTATGCTGCGTCCGTCCTTGTCGGCATTGAACAGCGTGTCAACCTGCGTGCCGAAAGTCCGCGTCTCGGGGTCAAAGCCGATGCTGCACAGGCTGTAGCGTATCTTGTCTATGTTCTCCGACACACTGTCAACGGCCTGTGTCGTACAGAAATACAGCGTCTTGCCATCCGGAGAGAAAGCAGGAAAGGTCTCGAACGCCGCCTTTGAGCTGAGGGCATCACACGTCAGCAGCTCATCCTTGTCCGTGTCATACACGTAGACATCCGAGTCCACGTCATACACCTCCACGTGTTGGTTCCTGTTGTTGTAGAAATAGCTCTGATAGAAGATGTTGGTCGATGCAGCCACATATCTGCCGTCACTGCTCCAGCTCGGGTACACCAGATTGGCAATCATGTCGCCCGTCTTGGTGTTTACCTTCTGCACCCGACCGTTCCGGACAAGCACCGTGCCATAGGCATCCTTGGCACGCATGTGGAACAGCATCTTGTCGGGGTTCTGCGCAGGGAAGCTGTGACAGTTCACGCAGTTGTAGTCCGTCAGGCGGTTCTCGTATATCGCCGTCTCATCGAAGGTCTCAAGGTTGCGCTGATAGATG
This sequence comes from Streptococcaceae bacterium, assembly GCA_963607015.1. Taxonomy (GTDB): domain Bacteria; phylum Bacteroidota; class Bacteroidia; order Bacteroidales; family Bacteroidaceae; genus Bacteroides. The sequence goes on along the minus strand of CAVDAU010000105.1, from coordinate 2,517 downwards.
CCCATCACGAGCCACTGCTCGTATGGCGGCAACAGGCGGTATGCCACATAGGGGTCTATGCTGTCTTCCGCCACATACATGCCGAACGGCTTGTAGCCCGTCCACTGTCCGTCCTTCAGCTCTGCCACCGTGAACTCTATTCTCCCTCCCTTGTTGCCTGCAAGCAGTTGCTTCCAGCGTTTCATCGGTATGTCCACCTCTCCGTCGTCACCTCGGACATCAAGTTGGAACATGGTGCCGTCATCGCCGCGCACTATGACGCGAGCCTCATTGCCGCTGCTGACGTTGAAGTTCATCGGAGCTATGTTGCAGGGTATGGTCACATCGCGATAGTCGGGATATATCGGTGCTTCCGTATCGGTCTGCCGTGCTATCTGTATGTCACCGCCTCCGCATGCCGCCGACAGCACCGTTACGGCGACCGTCATAATGATATGTAATAGTCTGCTCATCCCCCTCACCCTCATTTAACGATGTTATACCAGAACGTATCCGAATATCCCCGCAGTGCCGCCTTCACGTTGCCTCCGTTGCGGCGTGCACCCAAGGTCTTCTGCCTGAAGTCGGCAAACCTGTCGAGTGTCTGCTGCGTCACGCCGTGACTGAGACAATAGTCCGCATCCCGCTCCGCATAGCTGACCACAGCCTCCTGAAGGCGCACGGGCAGTTCGGGAAGGATGGGCGTGCCGTAATACGTGTCCACGAACGCCTTTATCCGGTTGAAGTCTTTCTGAAGCAGCATGAACGCAATGGCATAGTCACGCGCATTCCCGTTCTGCGGATTGGCTTCGAGGACTTTCAGCAGGTCATACAGGACACCGCGCATAGACACGAACCCGGTGCCGTCCTGCGGCAGACTGCGGCGCATCATCCCAAGCTCGGCATCGGCCTCAACGGCGGTGTCGTCATAGAGGAAGCGGCGATACTGCTTCGCCCAATCCTTATATGTGCGTGTGTTCTCCAACATGCTCAGGCATTTGTCTGCCACGGCATACTCGCCATACGCCAAGCGTGTCTTGACGAGGGTCTTCAGCACCGAGGGATTTCCCCTCCTTATGCCGACCTCCGTGCCGAAGCCCAACTTCAGGGCTTGTGAGGTCACGCCCATCCGGTAATACATCTGCGTGAACAGTATGTTCTCCTCCGTGAATGCCCCGAGATTGGTTATCAGCGACCGCACGTCCCGCTGCGGATATTTGAACAGGTCGTCCACCAACCTGCCCTCATAAGACAGGGCGAGGTTAAGGCAGTTCATGTGCAGATCCTCATTGGGATTGATGTTCCGGCACGATGTTATCTTGCCCCACTGCTCCGTACTGACGTAGTGATACAGCTCTTGCAGCGTATAGAAGTCCTTGTTCTTCATGGCTTCGGCCTTCATGGCATACACAGATGCCGTACCTGTAGCCAGCACAACAAAGACCGCACAACCGGCAAGCAAACTTCTATAGTGTACGAAACCGCAACCCCAAAAGACCATCATGACGGCAGGAACCGACAGCCACGCCAGTCCGAGCGTCAGTGTCGGCTCTATGTAGTACTCATTGTAGAGACCGGTGTAGAAAGCTGAAGCGTAGTCTGTTATCCAACCGTTGGACACGCCAACGAAGCCGACAACAAGCGCCGCAAGGACATACAGCAAGCCCATGTAGGCTTTCTGCTTCTTCGTCAGCACATCGAAGAGCAGGGCGCAGACGGCAAAGAGCAGGGCGACGGAACCGAACAGAGGATAGAGCAGTGCCGTTGCCACAAGCCCTGCGGTGCACCTTGCCGCATAGTGCCACTTGGCAATGGCGGAATACAGCCACAGGCAGACAGCTGTAACCAATATGGCCATCAGACCTTCGTAGTGCGCATCGGTGTTCTGCAAGTATATGTTCTCAATGAGGACGGGGATGAAAGCCAACGGCAGCAGATACCCGGCATTGGATATGCCGGAGAGGAACAGCCAAAGGAAGAACGCCGTCAGTCCACCGGCAACTGCCGTTATCAGTGCTCCCATGTAGGGTTCCGCAAAGAACTGCGTCAGGAACATCGACATCACCGTGGCTAATCCGCCGAACGCCTTCATGTGCATTGCCACGAAACTCCGGTCCTGCAGGAATATCTGTTGCTGTTCACGGTAGTAATACGAGAACTCCTGTGCAGCCTGCAGGTGCAGGAAGAGCAACGCAGTGAGAACAATTGTTATAGCTGGAACAAGTATCTTATCTATTCTCGACATTTCCCCGTGGTCTGTCCGTATTCGATGGTTTTATCAATCGTGCAAACTTACGAAAAAAAGCGTTACCGCTTCAAGGCGGCAACAATAAAACCGGCTCAGTAGAAGAACAGCGTGGCACACACGCTATAGGATATGACTTCTGACTTCTATGCTTATGTTTGAAATGGCAAAGTCTTATGTTTGAAATGGCAAAGTCTTATATTTGAAAGTGCCAACGCAAATATAAGACCCGACAAGCCTTCAGACTTTATTGACGCAAACCGGTTTGCTCACTTTCAGGTACACACGCCACA
>CAVDAU010000104.1:0-8429 GCA_963607015.1 Streptococcaceae bacterium | reverse complement strand
TCTGCGCTTCGCTTAGACTGGGGTTACGCAAAAATGTGCCTCTTCGAGGCACCACAGCATGATGCTTACACCACGCAGGATGTCCACTCGTGCCCTGAGTGCTTCGGAGTACTCTCTGCCGAAGTATATTCTATGGTGTGGGCATCATGCAGGACAGCCTCGGAGAGGCTGATTTCATGCATAGCCCCGGACTGTAGGGGAGCGCAGCGACCCCAGTCCGGGGGTGCGCGGCGCACTCCCAAATTGTGCCTCGGAGAGGCACACACGCCACAGGACATGGATATTGGGTGTGCGCGGTGTCAGAAAACGACCACGCACGCCAGCCCCTTCTCCCGTGACGAGGCATAGGGCGACAGACGCACATTCTTCGCATACCGCTTGCGGAAGAATGTCCTTGCGACTGTCGGGTAGAGCCAATAGGCGGCTTCCGCACTGAGGATGCCTATGCCGGCACCTGCCATGACATCCGTCAGCCAGTGGCGGTTGTTATACATGCGGAAGAAGCCCGTACCGGCGGCGACGGCGTAGCCTGCCACGCCAATCCATGGCGACACGTCCCAATACTCGCGGCGCAGAAGCTCCGCACCCATGAAGGCTGTGGCGGTATGTCCCGACGGAAACGAGTTGCGGCTGCTGCCGTCGGGACGCTCCACCTTGGTGACTGTCTTCAGTGTATTGACGGAAAGCCCCATCAGGACGTATGCCGTGCCGAGGATGATTGTCCGGTCCATGGCATCGTGCCTGCCTTTCACGCCGAGCAGTCCCAGACCGTAGATGGCTGCCGCCGGAGCATACTGCGACAGGTCGTCGATGGTGATCCTGTGTCCGGCGTTCTCCTGCAACTCCTCGCGTATATCCCTGTTGCGCCCTTTCAGCCAATCGCTCTCCAACCCGACGACCCCTATGCCGACCATGGCGGCGGGGACGATGAGCTGCGCAGGGCGGAACCTGTAAGGAGTGGCTGTGCTGTCGCGTTCCGCCGCATTGGCATGAAGCACCGGCATCAACGTCACCGACAGAGCCATTGCCAATGACAGGCACAGCACGGACACGCCTCTTGTCTCACAGACCCTCATCATACTCTACCTCTGCCTGATGCTTCTTGCCCTTGCCTGCCCCGAATTGCCACGAGATGCCGACGTAGATTATGCGGGGGTTGCGCCGTCGGTCCACCTTCTGCTTCAGCTCCGGCGTGTTGAGCGTGTATGACTTGCGGTAGGTGTCCAGCAGGTCGGTGACGGAGGCCAACAGCGAAAGGTTGCAGGAGGGAATGTCGTATTTCATGCCTATGTTGATGCGGCAGTCGGCATCGCGCCGTCCCTGCGGCATGAGCGTGGCTCCACGGAAGCGGGCATTGAGCTGCACCATGCCGTGGCGTATGGGCGTGAAGTTGGCATTGAGCAGCGTGCTCCACGAGAAGGTGTTGTGGTTCTTGCCGAACCCCAACCGCGTGGCATCAATCTGGCTGTAGTAGCCGTTGGCGTTCCAGCTGAACGACAGCCGGCGTGTCACGGGAACAATCCATATAAGCTCCACACCGGCATCCCGGCTTGTGTTCAGGTTCTCCTTGGTCGTGAGCAGAACTCCGTCCTCGATGTAGCGGGACACCTCCGTGATTTGGTTCGTCAGGTAGCGGTAGTAGAGCGTATTCGTCAGCGACATGCCGTTGTCGGCGTGCCACAGCCATCCGGCTTCTACGGAGTGGATTTTCTCGGGCTTCAGGTCGGGATTTCCGGCTTGGAGACTGAGGGGGTTGATGCGTTCGGCAAAGGGGTTCATGTCGCTCCCCTCGGGACGGTTCACGCGCAGGCTGTAGTTCAGCTGCAGCTCGTTGTGCGCATTGAGGCTGTGCGAGAGGTGCAGCGTGGGGTAGATGTTGGCATAGTGTTGGCGTGTGGTCGTGCCCTGCGATACCGGCTTGTTCTCGAGCTTTGCATACTCTCCGCGCAGTCCCGCAAGCAGGCTCCACGAATCGAACTTCATCTCCATCATGGCATAGAGCGATTGGAGCGTGCGCAGATGGGTGAAATCGCTGCTGCGGCCGGTGTTGGGGATGAACGCCGTTCCGTCCCAGTCGGACACATGATAGTTCTGTTCGGCACGCAGATGCTCCAGCTCATAGCCCGCCGTGAGCCGCAGTCGGTCGGAGAGACGGTGCTGCCAGTGCAGCTTGCCGATGTGCAGGTAATTGGCATCCCACACACCTTCGTTGTCCTTCGTGTCGCCCGACATGGCGGACGTGGAGTAGCGGTTCATCTCGTCTTCCGTTTCGGATGAGTAGGTGTAGTCTGCGCCCCACTCGTTGCCGTTGCCATAGCTGTGGGTGTACCGGAGCGTGCCTTCCCACAGGTTCTCGTAGGCCAGGGCATCGCGGTTTCGCAGGTAGAAGTCCGTCAGCGTTCCGTCTGTGGCGGTCGTGTTGGATTCCACACGCTCGTTGCGCCGGAAGCGGCGGCGGTTGTAGTTTCCGGCAAGCTCCACGGCATCGTGTTCCGTGAGGTTTGCGTTCATGCCGAGACGGACAGCGTGCGACACGGGTCGTCCCAGTCCGTAGGTCGTCTGGCGGATGATGTCCGTGGGTGAGGTGCGGCGGTCGTCCACGGTGCGGTCGTAGCGGTCGCGGCGGAAGGTGTAGCCGCCGAAGAAGTTCAGACCTTTCAGACCGTAGTTCAGGTTCACGCCGGCATTGTTGCGCCCGCTGCTGCCCGTGTTTCCGCTCAGCACACCGTTCAGTCCCGCGTCCGCATCCTTCTTCAGCACGATGTTGATGACCCCGCTCACGCCGTCGGGCTTGTATTCTGCCGACGGGTTCGTGATCACCTCTATGCGCTCTATGCTGCCGGCAGAAAGTTGGTTCAGTGCGTCGCCCCGCGTCTTCGCGCTCATCATGGCCGAGGGCTTGCCGTTTATGAGTATGGTCACGTTCTCATTGCCGCGCAGGCTCACGGTGCCATCCATGTCCACCTCGACCGATGGTATGTTCTGCATCAGGTCGCTTGCAGAACCCGACGTAGCCATAACGTCCTGCCCGACGTTGAACACCTTGCGGTCGAGCTGTGCCACGAAAGACGGCTTGCGCCCTTCGACCACCACCTCGTCGAGCTGCTCTCCCTCCATTATATATATGGTACCGATGTCTGCCGTCATGCCCGTGTCCACGGAGAACACGTCTGATGTCACGGCCTTGTAGCCGACGAAGCTGCCCTCGACGAAGTACCTCCCTGCCGGAACCTTCTCCATGCGGAACCGGCCCACGCTGTCGGTCAGGCATCCCGTCGTCATCTCTCCCGTGGCTGCCTCGTGCAGGGCGACGGTAGCAAACTCAACGGGCATGCCCGATGCTTTCTCTCTCAACACTCCGGCAACCGTACCGCTGCCTGTCTGTGCGGCAACACCCGTCGCGATGAAGAGCGTCGCCACAATACTGAAGATTAACTTTCTCATAACTGTGCTGTTGCTTTTTTTGGTTTCGGCGGCGAAGGTATGGGGCGATTTGGCAGAAATTCTGAATTGTGCCTCATTCAGATTTTCTACAGAATTACGCCGTATCTTTGTGCGCGAAAGCAGGAGACCGGCAATGAAGCTATTGATCATAGAGGACGAACGTCAGCTCTCGGACAGCATTGTGAGCTACCTCAACAGGGAAGACTATCTTTGTGAGCAGGCCTTCTCTTTCAGTGAGGCCATGATGAAGGTGGGCGTATATGAATACGACTGCATCCTGCTCGACCTGATGCTCCCCGGCGGAAACGGGCTGGACATCCTGCGGTGGGTCAAGCAGCACGCAGCGCAGACGGGCGTGATCATCGTCTCTGCCAAGGACTCGCTCGACGACAAGGTGGCGGGACTGCAGATAGGGGCTGACGACTACATCGCCAAACCTTTCCACCTGCCGGAACTGAGCATGCGCATCTTCGCCCTGTTGCGCCGCAGGAACTTCACTGCCACAAACATACTCCACAGCGGGACGGTGGCAATCGACCTGCCGGGAAAGCGCGTGACGGCCGGCGACCGTCCGCTCGACCTCACGAAGTCGGAATACGAGTTGCTGCTCTTCCTCATCGAGAACCGCCACCGTGTGGTGTCCAAGAGTGCTGTGGCCGAACACCTGAGCGGCGACATGGCAGATATGCTCGACGACTTCAACTTTGTCTATGCGCACATCAAGAACCTGAAGGCCAAGCTCGTGGCGGCGGGTGTGCCCGACTGTATAAAGACGTACTATGGAACCGGATACAAGTGGACGTTGGAAGACGAGGGCTAAGGGTGCAGGAAGGAGTCTGCTGTCGAAGACCTTCACGCAGTTTGCCGCATGCACCGTCGTCTGCTTCCTGCTGACGGCCCCGCTGTTCTACCTGCTGACCAAGCATTTCTATGCCGAGGACATGATAGACATCATCAGAGCCGTGGAACGCGGACAGGACATCCCGCCGCTCGACTTCGAGCAGGACATCGTGGCAGGCATGATGCTCCAGTTCCTGATAATCTTCCTCGCAATATGCCTGTCGCTGTTCATCACCATGCGCTTCGCCACGAAGCGGTTGTGGAGACCTTTCGACGATACGTTGCAGAAGACCGAACGGTTCAGCCTGGCTCAGGGAGAGGTGCCCGCCTTCCGTGCGACGGACATCCGCGAGTTTGAACGCCTGAACCACTCGATAGAGCAGCTTATGAGGAAAGACCATGAGGTCTACCGCATACAGAAGGAGTTCACCGAGAACGCCTCCCACGAGCTTCAGACACCGCTCGCCATCATCCGCAGCAAGCTCGACCTGCTGATGCAGGAGGAACTGACGGAGAGCCAGACACATCTGGTGTCCGACCTCTACGGGCTGACCATGCGCATGGGTCATCTGAACCGCAACCTGCTGCTGCTCGCGAAGATAGACAATGCGCAGTATGACGCTGCGGAGGAGGTGGACGTTGCCGCCATGCTGTCGGGACTGCGGTCGCTCTGCGATGCGCTGAAGGACGACGGCGCATCCCTGCACGTGGACGACCGGCGGTCTGACCGTCACACGACGGTGCGTGCCAACTCCGTCCTTCTGGAATGTCTGCTGAAGAACCTCGTGGTCAACGCCATGCGCCATTCGGCAGACGGCGGCGAGGTGTCGGCCGTTGTGGAGGACGGATGCCTGACCGTGAGCAACACGTCTGCCGACGGCAAGCCGCTCGATACGGAAAACCTGTTCCGCCGCTTCAGGTCCGGCGATGTCCGGCAGAAAGGCAACGGGCTGGGGCTTGCCATAGTCAAGGCCGTCTGCGACCTTCATCATTGGACGGTGGAGTACAGGTTCGCCGACGGCCGGCACTGCTTCTCCGTGCATTTCCAAGCAGAACATTCATGAGAAATACCATGTGGAAATACTACGCTCTTCTATCCGCTTTGTTTGCCGCCCTGACGGCCATCTTCGCCAAGATAGGCGTGAGAGACATCAACTCCAATCTTGCCACTGCCATACGCACGACGGTCATCCTGCTGCTGACGTGGGGTATTGTGCTGTTCAACGGACTGTCGGGTGAGATCAGGGACATCAGCCGTCACACGTGGTGCTTCCTTCTGCTCTCGGGACTTGCGACGGGGCTGTCGTGGCTGTTCTATTTCAAGGCATTGCAGACCGGCGACGTGTCGCGCGTCGCTCCCATAGACAAACTCAGCGTGGTCATCACCGTCCTGCTTGCCTTCCTGCTGCTGAAGGAGCCGGTCGGCACGAAGGTCATCGCCGGTGTGCTGCTTATAACTGCGGGCAGCATAGTGATGTTGTGGAAGTAGTCCGCTCGGGGTTCTCCGCAGTGGCAGCCGCAATCTTTTTCTTGTTTCCGTTGCAACTTTTCCGTTGCCGCGCCACGTCTAATGCGTGAAAGGTTAAAAACAGGAACTAAGAATGAAACGACAAATCACATCACTGATGCTGTTGCTTGCGGTCACTGCCGCTGCAACGGCAACAACGGGAAACACGGCAACAGTCAGGGCTGCATCCGTCGAGACGAGGCAGACACCGGTACAAACCATAACGGGACGCGTGCAGACGCGGGACGGAGAACCGTTGGCGTATGCCAATGTCGTCCTGCTGTCCATGCCCGACTCGACATTCGTCAAGGGTGCGGTGACCGCCGACGACGGCACGTTCAGCCTCGAGGCACGCTGCGACGGAGGCATCATCAGGGTCAGCTCCGTGGGATACAAGGACACCACGGTCGACTGCACAGGCAGTGACGCAGGGACAATCGTCATGGAGGAAGACGCACAGCTGCTGGGCGAGGTCGAGGTGACAGGCCACATGCCGCAGTATCGCCAGGGTGCTGAGGGCTTGCAGACAAACATCGAGGGGACGGTGCTGAGCAAGCTCAACACCGCCGAAGACGTGCTCCGCAACGTGCCGACGGTCACTAAGACCGGCGACGGATGGGAGGTCTTCGGCAAAGGCTCGCCGATCATCTACATCAACGGACGCAAGGTGCAGGATCTCTCGGAGCTGGACAACATCAAGGGCAGCGACATCAAGAGCGTCGAGGTGATACGCAACCCGGGGTCGCGCTACGAGGCTTCGGTCAAGGCCGTCATCAAGATACGCACCGTGAAGGCACAGGGCGAGGGCTTCGCCTTCGACGTGCGTTCGGGGTATGCCTATAACAACCGCTACGGCAACACCACGCAGCTTGCCAACATCAACTGGCGGCACGGCGGACTAAACATCTTCGGGACATACAGGTACAGGAGTTGGAAGCACGTCGTGGACAACACCAACACCATCATCGCACAGAGAGACACCCTGTGGGAGTCTGTCGCAAGGGACAACGAGCGATACCGCAACCGGTATCATTACCTTCAGGGCGGCTTCAGCTATGACTTCGGCTCCGGCCACTCCATCGGCGCACGCTACTCTGCCGACATCCTTGGATCAAGCAGAGGCACAGGCACATACTCCGGCATCTTCAATGCCGACGGCAAGCTGTTTGACAACATGACATCCTACATGAGAGACATCAACAAGGACAAGCCCACACACCGTGCCAACGTCTACTATAGCGGCACGGTCGGCAAGACGCAGATAGACTTCAACACCGACATCTACTTCAGCACAGACATTGAATACATGAAGAACGACGAACACAGCGAGATGTCGCAGTCGGGCGAGGTCAACAGCCGCAGCTCGTCGAGTAACGACATGCTGGCATCGAAGCTCGAACTCACGTCGCCACTGTTCGGCGGCAACCTGACCTACGGCGCGGAGTACACCGACATCCATCACCGAGACCTGTACAGCATCGTCGGCACACCGCTGCTCGGCAATACCGACAACAAGCTGACGGAGCTGACAGCCGCACCGTTCCTTGAATACGGACACAAGACCCCCGTGGGACAGCTCTCCGCAGGACTGCGCTATGAATACGTGCGCTTCAGATACTACAACGACGGAGTCTATCAGCCGGAGCAGAGCCGCACATACAGCAACCTCTATCCCAACGTGAGCCTCGCCACGCAGATAGGGAACGTGGATATGCAGCTGAGCTACTCCGTCAAGACACAACGTCCGAGCTACTCGCAGCTGAGCAGCAGATATGCCTATGCCAACCGCTTCACGATGCAGACCGGCAACCCGCTGCTGAAGAACGAGACGGTGCACGGCGTGGAGCTGGGCGGAACGTGGAAGTTCCTGCAGTTCTCCGCCGGATGGCAGGATCGCCGCAATGCCATAATCTATTGGATCGGGCAGATGGAGGGCAACGAATCGGTGACACTCCTGCGCTACGTCAATCAGCCAAGCCTGAAGACGGTGACGGCATACGTCAGCGCATCGCCGAAGATAGGACTGTGGTCGCCGCAGTACAGCATCTCGGTTCAAAAGCAGTGGTTCTCTGCCACCGATGGCGACACGCGCTACACGTTCAACAAGCCCATCTTCTTATTCCGGTTGGACAACGCCTTCAGCCTGCCGTGGAGACTGACCGCCAACGTCAACCTGAGCACGCAGAGCCGTGGCCACTATGAGAATGTGAAGTTCATACGCTCACAGTATGTACTTTACGCGTCGGTCCGCAAGGCGTTCCTCAAGGACGATGCCATGACGGTTGAGCTGAGTGCGGAGAACATCCTGAACCGTCAGGATAAGTACCTGGATCTACGTACCCTGAACACCGGCTTCAAACAGTATTCGGACCGGAGTTACAGCCGCTATGTCACACTGACCGTGAGGTACAAGTTCAACACCACGCGCAGCAAGTATCGCGGCACCGGTGCCGGCAGCGATGCTGTCAACAGAATGTAGAAGGCAGATTCCATGGATGCCCATCGTTGGGTTCTATGGATGCCCGTTCTTAGGTTGAATGAATGCCCATTCATAGGTGCTATGAATGCCCATCCTTAGACCCATAGAATGGGCATCCATAGGGTGCCTTCTCGGGCAAACACGGAATTTCTGAACGGA
>CAVDAU010000103.1:0-8508 GCA_963607015.1 Streptococcaceae bacterium | reverse complement strand
AGGCACATTTCTGACTAACCCCAGCCTAAGGGAGCAGAGCGACCGCAGCCTGGGGTCAGCGTAGACACCTATATCCGTGCCTCGGAGAGGCACACACGCTATAGGATATGTCCCACTGACTGTAGGGGAACGAAGCGACACGGTTTTGCGCAGCAAGGATCAGTCGAATATCTCGGCGAGCTTTTGTCCGAGAGCTTCACCGCGCAGGTCGGTGGCAATGATGCGCCCGTCAGGGTCGAGCAGCAGGTTTGAGGGAATGGAGCTGATGCCGTAGACGATGGAGGCTTCGCTGTTCCAGTACTTGAGGTCGGACAGATGCACCCAGTCGAGGTTGCGGCTGCTGATGGCACGCACCCATGAGGAGCGGTCGCGGTCGAACGACAGACCCACGACATCGAAGCCGCGACTGCGATACTTGTCGTGGTTTGCCTTCACATTGGGCATCTCGGCGAGGCACGGCAGACACCAGCCTGCCCAGAAGTCGACGAGCACATAGCGTCCGCGACCGGCATACTCGCTGAGCCGGTGCTCCACACCGAGCGTGTCGGCAAGGCTGAGGTCGGTGAACATCTGCCCGATGTTGGTCTTCTCGATGTGGTTCAGCATGCGCCACGCACCACGGCACAGCGGATGTGAGGCGTAGGCATGGCTCTCGTCGAGATATTCTTTCAGCTCGGCATGACTCAGCACATTGTAGATCTGCGAGAGATAAAGGGCGGGGATTACGTTGTCGGCATTGCCGCGTATGGCGTTCTTCATTGCAACGAGCAGGCTGTTGTATGCCGAGTTGAGCTGTCGCTGCAACGAGTCGCGCCGCGCCGTGCGCCAGCTCTGCGTGCCGCCATACTCCATCTGCAGCTGCATGTAGTCTATCTCGAGATCCGTGATTTCGGTGTCGGACTTATGGAACCGCTCGTTCAGGCGCGAACCTCTGAGCGACGAGCGGGCAAGATCCACGGTGACCGGTTCGCCGTCGATGATGATGTTGAGCGGATACTGAAGGCTGTCGTCGGTAAGGGTGACGAAGGTGTACTGCGGCAGCGTGCCGCTGAAGGCGAAACGCCCTGACGGCTGCACGGCAACGGTGTCGATGAGTTGGTTCTGCACGGTGCTGAGCGTGACGAGGCGCACGCCATGAGGTGCCGTGCCCTCTATGCGGTAGGCGGTCTGTGCACGGAGCACAGGCAGCACAACAGCCAGACACAGCAGGCACGTCAGCAGTCTTCTCGGTATGTCTCTTCTTCCTTCTCCCATCTTTTCCCGTTTCTTCGCGTTGCTCACTTCTACTGTCCTGACGTGGCAGAGCTGATGTCCAGCAACTCACTGGTGATGGCTTGCTGTCGGCCTTTGTTGTACTGAACCGTGAGGTTGGATATCAGTTCGTCGGCATTGTCGGTGGCGGTCTGCATGGCCATCATGCGTGCCGCGTGTTCCGAAGCCGACGAGTCGAGCAGTGCGGCAAACATCTGCATGTCCAGCACCACGGGCAGCATGTTCTCAAGAAGTCCGTCCACTGAAGGCTCGACGATGTAGTTGTCGTTGTACTTCCTGCCTCTGCCTGCATCAGCAGCACCGTCCGCCACGGAGAAGGCAGACAGGTCTATGGGCAGAAAGGTGTGCGTGACAAGCTGCTGCGAGCCTGCCGAACGGAAGTGATGATATATGAGGTCAATGCGGTCGACCTCGTGCTTGAGGTACATATCCACAAGCTGCTGCGCCAGTGACTGCATGGCGGCAAACGACGGCTTGTCCATCTCCTCCTCATAGTCGCAGGAGAAGTCAAAGCCCCTCTTGCGCACGGCCTCGCCAATCTTCTTGCCAACAGGGATGACGGTGATGTTGCCGCGCCCCAAGCCCTTGAACCTGTCCAGCTCCGCATCGAGCGCACGCGCCACACCGGAGTTGAACGAGCCGCACAACGATGTGTTCGACGAGAATGCCACGATGGCGACCTTCTTCACCTCGCGCGGCTCGGTGTAGACAGTCTGCACAGAGTCTGCGGAAGCAAGGAAACGCCGCAGCATGCCGTTGAGCTTCTGTTGGTAGGGCAGCATGTGCTCCACACGCTGCTGCGCGTGGTGCAGCTTGGCCGACGACACCATCTTCATGGCCGAAGTGACCTGCCTCGTGCTCTTGACAGAGCTTATCCGCGTCTTGATTTCCTTTAGTGACATATAACTCTAAGTCTCCTCCCTCTTGTCTCTACTATCTGTCCCGTCGTCATGCAAACTGTGTGGCGACCCGGGCTGCGGTCTCCTCGAGCAGTCTCTGCACGTCGTCGTTTATGATGCCCTGCCTGAGCTGTGCGAGCACGTCGTCCTTGTGGTTGCGGTCAAGGCTGTCGAGGAACTGCGTCTCAAAGTCGGATACCTTGTCGAGCGGAATGTCCTTGAGCAGGCCGTGGGTGCCACAATAGAGTATGGCCACCTGCTTCTCCACCGGCATGGGGCTGTATTGCGGCTGCACCAGCAACCGCGCGTTCTTCTGTCCCTTGTCGATGGTGAGTGCCGTGACAGGATCCATGTCGCCGCTGAACTTGGTGAATGCCTCCAGCTCACGATACTGTGCCTGGTCTATCTTCAGTGTTCCCGCCACCTTCTTCATCGCCTTGATCTGCGCATTGCCTCCCACGCGGCTGACGGAGATGCCGACATCAATGGCAGGACGGTTGCCCTGATTGAAGAGGTCGGTGCTCAGGAATATCTGCCCGTCGGTGATGGAGATGACGTTCGTGGGTATGTATGCCGACACATCGCCCGCCTGTGTCTCGATGATGGGGAGCGCAGTGAGCGAGCCGCCGCCCTTGACAATGCCACGCAGGCTCTCGGGCAGGTCGTTCATCTGCTCTGCCATCTCCTGCTGGTCGATGATGCGTGCCGCACGTTCGAGCAAGCGCGAATGTAGGTAGAAGATGTCACCGGGGTAGGCCTCGCGTCCCGACGGACGGCGAAGAATCAGCGACACCTCGCGGTATGCCACGGCCTGCTTGGACAGGTCGTCATAGACCACCAATGCGTCACGGCCGGTATCGCGGAAGAACTCGCCGATGGCAGCACCGGCAAACGGAGCATAATACTGCAAGGCTGCCGGCTCACCGGCTGTCGCGGCGACAACGATGGTGTAGTCCATAGCTCCGTAGCGGCGCAGTGTCTCAACGGTGGATGCCACGGTCGAGCCTTTCTGTCCGATGGCGACATAGATGCAATATACCGGCTTGCCGGCCTCGAAGTTGGAACGCTGGTTGATGATGGTGTCTATGGCTATGGCGGTCTTGCCTGTCTGACGGTCGCCGATGATAAGCTCGCGCTGTCCGCGCCCTATCGGGATCATGGCATCGACAGCCTTCAGTCCGGTCTGCAGGGGCGTGCCCACAGGCTGGCGGTAGATGACACCCGGTGCCTTGCGCTCCAGCGGCATTTGGTAACGCTTGCCGCCGACATCACCCTTGCCGTCGAGCGGCAGGCCCAGCGGGTCTATGACACGTCCCACCATCTCGTCGCCGACCATGATCGAGGCAATACGCTTCGTGCGGCGCACGCTGAAGCCCTCCTTGACCTTGTCGGTCGGACCGAGCAACACGGCTCCCACATTGTCTTCTTCAAGGTTCATCACAATGGCACGTATGCCATTCTCAAACTCCAGAAGTTCGTTTGCTTCAGCGTTTCGCAGACCGTAGATGCGTGCCACACCGTCGCTGACCTGCAGCACGGTGCCTACCTCGTCAAGCTCCATGCGGGTGTCAATGCCCTCAAGTTGCTCACGCAGGATGTCGCTTACTTCGCTGACCTTTATGTTAAAATTCGACATAGTAGATTTCTCTCCTTAAAAATGGTTTCTTCGCAATCAGACCACGCGCTTGTTCATGTCCAAGAATTGCTGTCTGATCTTTCTGAGTTGCGTGGCGACACTGGCATCAAGGCGATAGTCGAGGATGTCAAAAATGAATCCCCCGATGATGTCGGGGTTCACCTCGGACTCGACCTCCATGTGCGTGTGCAGCAGATTTCCCGTCAGCTTGTCAATCTCGTCGAGCTTCTCCTTCGATATGGGGAAGGCTGTCGTCAGCTTCGCCGTGCCCATGTTGTGATGCCTGCGGTAGAGATCCATGTAATCCCGACAGATGAACTGCAACATATCCTCACGTCCGTTGCGGATGACAAGCCTGATGAACTTGACGAAACTGTCGTCGGGCGTATCCTTGCCGTAGGCAGCAGCACAGATGAAGCCAAGACGCTGCTCCTCGGTGAGCATGGGATTGCCTACCTCGGCACGCAGCTCCCTGTTGTGTCTCAGACTGTATTCCAGCATCTCCATCGCCGGATAGAGTGCTTCCTCGCTCTTGGTGTCCTGTGCAAAGGACATCAGCGCACGGGCATACCTCATCGATACTACTCCTATATCCATAGCGTCAACTCTCCTTGGCTTCCTGAAGTGCCCGGTCTATCATCCTGTCGAGCATCTCGGATTGCTCCTTGCTGTCTGACAGCTTTTGGCGTATGACCTTCTCGGCAATCTGCACAGAGAGCACAGCCACCTGACTGCGTATGCTCGTGATGGCCTTGTTCTTCTCCCGCTCGATCAGTCGGCGCATCTCCTCCAGCTCCTTCTCTCCGGCCTGACGAGCCTGCTCCTGAGCCTGAGCCACTATCCTGTCGCGCTCGGCTGCCGCCTCACGCAGAATACGCCCCTGCTCACGGTTGGCCTGTGCTATGAGTGCATCGCTACTTTCCTTGACTTTGGCAAGTTGCTCGTTGGCCTGCTTGGCTGCCTGCAAACTTTGGTCGATGTAGTTCTGACGGCTCTCTACCATCTTTACGATGACGGGAAAGCCGAACTTGGCCAGGATGCAGAACACAATGCCAAACGACAAGAGCATCCAAAACAACAACCCACTGTCCGGTACCAATAACGACATATCGCGAATATCTTTTATGGTTCAAGTATATCAGAGCAATACGCAGAGCATACAGATGATGACTCCCAGCAATGCAACACCTTCGACCAGTGCCGCAGCGACAATCATGTTGGAACGAATGGTGTTTGAAGCCTCCGGCTGGCGACCTATCGCCTCCATGGCCGATGCACCAATCTTACCGATGCCGATACCTGCGCCAATGGCTGCAATGCCTGCACCCAGTGCTGCGCCAAACTTAGACAGACCCGCTGCCGTGGCAGCCTGCAATAACAATGTTGACAGTAACATAATTACCTCCTTTATTGTGTGTGTTAATTTAAATTCTTTATTTCTCTCCCGATGCGTTCCCGCTCACTGTGACTTCTCCTTCGGATTTCTCCTTACCGTCCTCTTGCGCCAACCCTATGAAGACTGCCGACAGCATGGTGAACACATACGCCTGAATGAACCCCACAAGTACTTCGAGAGCATTCATGAATATGCTGAAGAGCACGGCAATGACCGTCGACGAGCCGTTGATGACAGCACCCATCTTGGCCGTCAGGAACACCAGACACGTCAGCACCAGTATTGACATGTGTCCCGACATGACATTGGCGAAAAGTCGTATCATCAGTGACATAGGCTTGGTGAACATGCTGAAAATCTCGATAACGGGCATTATGGGTATCGGCACCTTGAGCCACCACGGCACATCAGGCCAGAATATGTCCTTCCAGTAACGCTTCGTGCCGAACAGGTTGATTGCCAAGAATGAGCACAAAGCCAGAAAGAAGGTGATGGCGATATTGCCCGTCAGGTTGGCACCGCCGGGGAAGATCGGAATCAGTCCCATGATGTTGTTCAGGAAGATGAAGAAAAACGCCGTGAGCAGATAAGGCGAGAACTTCCTCCAATTCGGGCCAATGCTTTCTTTTATCACCCCGTCGTTGATGGCCATTATGAACATTTCCATGAATCCCGTAAAGCCTCCGGGAGCCTTGTCGGTGACCTGATGATGCTTGTACCAACGGGCTACGCCCAAGACAATGACAAGCAACAGGGCAGAACTCATGAAGAGTGACAGCACATCCTTGGTTATCGAGAGGTCGAGAGGACGCACCTCGTTGCCTTGCGCGTCATGCTCGACCAGATGGCCTTCGTATGGACTGCCCTCGGCAGCCATGCTGAGTCCTTCGTAGCTGCCGCCGTTCTCCTCCAGACGTGCCGATGAGAACACGTGCCAACCGGTGCTGCTATGGACAATCACCGGCAGGGGAATGGTTATCTCTGTGTCACCCCACGTGGTGATATGCCATTGGTATGAGTCGAGGATATGTCCGAATATTATTCCGCGCATATCGACATCGCTCTCACTGCCGCCGGATTCCTGTTCCTGCGCACAGGCAGGAGCGACAGTGACCGTCAGCAACAAAGCTACGAACACGACCCAAAACTTTCTCAAACATTCCATCATCGTTATCTCCTCATCTATACATCCCCACCCTACTGAGGTTTGTCTTCTGCCAACTCGACGCACACGGTTACGTCACTGCCGTTCATCTCCACAAAGCCTTTGCTGATGCCTACGCTCTGCTCCTCGCCTGCGACAACATAGACAATGGTTCCCGCAACAAGCGACGAGATTACAGGTGCGTGTTCCGGCAGGATTGTGAAGCGTCCGGCAGAACCCGGCACAGTGACGCTGTCGATGTCGCCGCTGTACACCGGCCCCTCGGGTGATAATATTTCAAGATGCAATGCTTTCATCTTTGTCAAAATCAAAAAAGACAGGACTCAGCTCTGTATCAGCCTTGCTTCTGCGTTCCCTTGGTCTGCTCGAGGATTTTCTCTCCCTTGGCAATGGCCTCCTCTATGGTTCCGACATTGAGGAATGCCTGCTCCGGCAGATAGTCCACTTCGCCGTCGAGAATCATCTTGAAGCCCTTGATGGTGTCTTCTATCGCCACCGTTGTTCCCGGTACTCCTGTGAACTGTTCTGCCACGGCGAAAGGCTGTGAGAGGAAACGCTGCACGCGACGCGCACGGTTGACGACCACACGGTCGGCATCGGAGAGTTCCTCCATGCCGAGGATGGAGATGATGTCCTGCAACTCCTTGTTGCGTTGCAGAATCTGCTTCACGCGCTGTGCTATGTTGTAGTGCTCCTCGCCCACGATGTGCGGGTCGAGTATTCTTGATGTCGATTCCAGAGGATCCACCGCAGGATAAATGCCCATCTCCGTGATCTTGCGGTTCAGCACGGTGGTGGCATCAAGATGGGTGAAGGTGGTTGCCGGAGCGGGATCGGTGAGGTCATCGGCAGGCACATAGACAGCCTGCACAGATGTTATGGATCCGTCCTTGGTGGAAGTGATGCGTTCCTGCATGGCACCCATCTCCGATGCCAGCGTGGGCTGGTAGCCCACAGCCGACGGCATTCGGCCAAGCAATGCCGATACCTCGGAACCGGCCTGCGTGAAGCGGAAGATATTGTCGATGAAGAACAGTATGTCGTGCGAGCCATCGCCCGAGCCTGAGTCGCGGAACGACTCTGCCACTGTCAAGCCCGAGAGTGCCACAGACTGACGTGCGCCGGGGGGTTCGTTCATCTGTCCGAATATCAGTGACACCTGCGACTTCTTGACCTCGTCATAGTCCACCTTGGAGAGATCCCAGTTGCCTTGTTCCATGCTCTTCTTGAACTCGTCGCCATAGCGTATGACACCGGACGCAATCATCTCGCGTATGAGGTCATTGCCCTCGCGTGTGCGTTCGCCGACACCGGCAAACACGGAGTAGCCGTGCTGCACCTTGGCAATGTTGTTGATAAGTTCCTGAATGAGCACCGTCTTGCCCACGCCTGCACCGCCAAAGAGACCGATCTTGCCGCCCTTGCTGTAAGGCTCGAGCAGATCGATGACCTTGATGCCGGTGTACAACACTTCCTGTACGGTGGTGAGGTCTTCAAACTTCGGTGCTTCGCGATGTATCGGGTACGCGCCCTCACGGTCAAAATCCTTCATGCCGTCAATGGCATCGCCGACGACATTCAGCACACGGCCTTTTATCTGCTCGCCCACGGGCATCCTTATCGGGCCTCCAAGAGGATAGACCTTCATGCCACGCTGCAAACCATCGGTGCTGTCCATGGCCACAGTGCGCACCGTGTTCTCACCAATGTGCTGCTGTACCTCCACAATCAGGTTCTTGCCGTCATGACGGTGAATCTCCATCGCGTCATGGATGCTTGGCAGCACTTTCTCGATGTCCTTCTCTTCAATCTCGCCAAATGATACGTCCACCACAGGACCTATTATCTGCGATATGTGTCCTATCACTTGTGTCATCTCGTCAATACGTTTTTCTCGTTTCTAATTTCCTGATGCAAAGTTAGAAACAATCAGGTTCAACAATCAGACTTATTTATGTTTCAAAACTACACAAGAATTGTCTATTTGTCATCTGACACTACCTCCTCATTAAGGATTATAGGCGTACTGATAATATAAATTAAGGATTGAAAGACAAGTTTGCAGTCTTTATGTCACAGACAGGTCGTGTCAGTCGGCACTGCCTATCTTGACCAATGCCGCCAGACGCTTGCACTTGTC
>CAVDAU010000102.1:0-8511 GCA_963607015.1 Streptococcaceae bacterium | reverse complement strand
AATCGGAGCAAGTTGTGATGACAATCGGGGCAGGTTGTGATGACAATCGGGTCAAATTGTGATGACAATCGGGTCAAGTTGTGATGACAATCGGAGCAAGTTGTGATGACAATCGGGGCAAGTTGTGATGACAATCGGAATAAGCGATGCCGCAGGCGGCAAGGTGACCGAGAGAGAGATAACCGCCTACACCTTCATGTGGCAGTAGTCCGAGGTACGGATAAATAGAGGGGGCGCATCTTCCATCACGAAAGATGCGCCCCCTCTATGTTTTCATGTGTCCGGCAACGGACTGCCCCTGACCGTCAGTTCCTGAACACCAGGCTGTCGCTTTGGCAATCGACCGTAATCGGCTTGTCCCTATTGACATCGTCGGCAAGCAGACGCTTGGACAGGTCGTTGAGCACGTATTCCTGAACGGCACGCTTGACAGGACGGGCACCGAACTCCGGGTCGTAGCCCACACGGGCCAGGTAGTCAACGGCGGCATCCGTGGCTTCAAGCTCTATGCCCTGCTGCTTGAGCATGCTCTCGACGCTGCCCAACTGCAAGCGCACTATCTGCCTTATCTCGTCCTCTGACAACGGCGTGAACAAAATGATCTCGTCGATACGGTTGAGGAACTCCGGACGTATGGTCTTGCGCAGCATCTCCACCACGTGCTTCTTTGTCTCCGTCATGACCTGAGCCTTGTTGTCGGCATTGATGCGCCCTATTTGGCTTTGGATGTAATCACTGCCCATGTTTGAGGTCATGATGATTATCGTGTTCTTGAAGTTGACGGTACGTCCCTTGTTGTCCGTCAGACGACCGTCGTCAAGCACCTGCAACAGGATGTTGAACACGTCGGGATGGGCTTTCTCAATCTCGTCGAACAGAACCACCGAGTATGGCTTGCGCCTTACGGCCTCGGTGAGCTGTCCGCCCTCCTCATATCCGACGTAGCCCGGAGGCGCTCCGACCAGTCGCGACACGCTGAACTTCTCCTGATATTCGGACATGTCGATACGTGTCATCATGCCCTCGTCGTTGAACAGCAGCTCTGCCAACGCCTTCGCAAGCTCCGTCTTGCCCACGCCCGTGGTGCCGAGAAACAGGAACGATCCAATCGGCCTCTTCGGGTCCTGCAGACCTGCACGGCTGCGGCGTATGGCATCGGCGATGGCGTGTATGGCCTCGTCCTGACCTATGACGCGCCTGTGCAACTCGTCCTCGAGGTGCAGCAGCTTCTCTTTCTCGCTCTGCATCATCTTGCTGACAGGTATTCCCGTCCAGCGCGACACCACGTCGGCAATGTCTCCGGCATTGACCTCTTCCTTGATCATGGCCTTGTCGCCCTGCAGCGAGTGCAGCTCTTTCTGCGTCTCCTCTATCTCCTTGTTGAGGTTCCGGATCTTGCCGTAGCGTATCTCTGCCACCTTGCCGTAGTCGCCCTCGCGCTCGGCACGCTCGGCCTCGAACTTCAGCCGCTCAATCTCCGACTTGTTCTGCTGAATCCTGTTGACCAGCGTCTTCTCGCTCTGCCACTTTGCCTTGTACTGGCTTTCCTGTTCCTTCAGTTCCGCCAGCTCCTTGCCGATCTGCTCCAGCTTGGGCTTGTCGTCTTCGCGCTTGATGGCCTCGCGCTCAATCTCCAGCTGCTTTATCTTGCGCGTAATCTCGTCAAGCTCCTCGGGCACGGAATCAATCTCCATCCTCAGCTTGGCTGCCGCCTCGTCCATCAGGTCAATGGCCTTGTCGGGCAGGAAGCGGTCGGTTATGTACCGGCTGCTCAGCTCGACGGCAGCGATGATGGCGTCGTCCTTGATGCGCACGTGGTGATGGTTTTCGTAACGTTCCTTCAGACCACGGAGTATCGACACAGAGTCGGCAATGCTCGGTTCGTCGACCATGACTGTCTGGAAACGGCGTTCAAGAGCCTTGTCTTTCTCGAAATACTTCTGGTATTCGTCGAGCGTGGTGGCACCTATGCAGCGGATTTCGCCACGTGCCAGCGCAGGCTTCAGGATGTTGGCGGCATCCATGGCTCCCTCGCTCTTGCCGGCACCCACGAGCGTGTGTATCTCGTCGATGAAGAGCACGATGCTGCCTTCTGACTTCTTGACCTCGTTGATGACGGCCTTCAGCCTCTCTTCAAACTCGCCCTTGTACTTGGCACCGGCAATCAGCGCACCCATGTCGAGCGAATAGATTTGCTTGTTCTTCAGGTTCTCCGGCACGTCGCCACGCAGGATCCGGTGTGCCAGTCCTTCGGCAATGGCGGTCTTTCCCGTACCGGGCTCGCCTATCAGGATAGGGTTGTTCTTCGTGCGTCGGCTGAGTATCTGCAGCACACGGCGGATTTCGTCGTCACGACCGATGACGGGATCCAGCTTGCCGCTGCGGGCTGCCTCGTTGAGGTTCACGGCATACTTCTCCAAAGCCTGATAGGTGTCTTCAGACGACTGCGAAGTGACCTTGTCGCCCTTGCGCAGCTCATTGATGGCTTCACGCAGATCCTTCTCGTTCATGCCGAGGTCTTTGAGTATGTCGGCAGCGGGCGAACTGACGGCGAGCAACGCCATGAGGATCGGCTCTATGGAGACGAACTCGTCGCCCATCTGCTTCGAGAAGTCCTCGGCTTTCATCAGCACCGAGTTGGCATCACGGCTCAGGTAGGGTTCCCCACCCTGCACACGCGGCAGCTTCTTCACCTCCCGGTCAAGCCTGATGCCGAGCTGCTGCTCGTTGACGCTGAGCTTCTGGCAGATGAAGTGAACGATATTCTCGCCCGACTTCATGACACCCGCCAACAGATGCACGGGTTCAATGGCTTGCTGACCGTTGGCCTCTACAACCTTTATGGCTTCCTGCACAGCTTCCTGTGCCTTGATTGTGTAATTGTTGAAGTTCATATCTATCTTCCTTTCTTTTCTTCGTTGTCAAACTCTTCGCCCGACAGTCCGCAAACGCCCTGCCACGCAGGACTTCGGACATTTTGTCTCGGGAAAACAGCCATGAACTGACGTTTTGTCAATCACAAGGAAACCAAATCAGACAATATCGCCGCACTGTGGCGTGTGTAGGGTGAATGTCCAAAAAGTGTGTTTCGTTTTTATATTGTCTCCAACTTGCACTACCTTTGCGGCACAAACTTGATTGCGCACACGTCTATAAGCATAGAATAGCACCTTATATACATATATGATTCTTTTTTTCAGAACCCCACAAAAGAGCGTGATTGCCGTGCAGTGCGGCCACACTCCCGACAAGCAAGAAGAGGAAAAGCTGTCATGGCTCTTCGGCAACGCCACGGCAGAGAGTGAAGAAAACCTTACGGGATGGTTCGTCGGCCCGCGACGCGAGATGATAACCCCGTGGAGCACCAACGCCGTGGAGATTACGCAGAACATGGGCATCAGCGGCATTGAGCGCATCGAGGAGTACTTCCCCGTGAAGGACGACAGTGCCGAGCACGACGAGATGCTCCAGCGCATGTACCACGGATTGAATCAGGAGGTGTTCACCACAGACCGCAAGCCGGAACCAATCGAGCACATAGAAGACCTTGAGGCATATAACGAGAAGGAAGGACTGGCACTGTCCAAGGAGGAGATGGACTACCTGAAGCAGGTGGAGAAGGACTGCGGCCGTCCGCTGACCGACTCCGAGGTCTTCGGCTTCGCACAGATAAACTCCGAGCACTGCCGCCACAAGATTTTCGGCGGCACGTTCGTGATCGACGGTGAGGAGAAGCCTTCGTCGCTCTTCCAGCTCATAAAGAGCACCACCAAGGCACACCCCAACAGAATCATATCGGCATACAAGGACAACGTGGCGTTTGCCAAGGGACCCGTGATAGAGCAGTTCGCCCCTGCCGACCACTCCAAGCCCGACTACTTCAGGGTGAAGGACATAAAGAGCGTCATCTCCTTCAAGGCGGAGACACATAACTTCCCGACGACCGTGGAGCCGTTCAACGGCGCATCGACAGGCACCGGAGGCGAGATACGCGACCGCATGGCGGGCGGCAAAGGCTCATGGCCGTTGGCAGGAACAGCCGTCTACATCACTTCATATCCACGCGGCGAAGAAGACCGCGTATGGGAGCAGATACTGCCCGTGCGCAAATGGCTGTACCAGACACCCGAACAGATTCTCATCAAGGCATCGAACGGTGCGAGCGACTTCGGCAACAAGTTCGGACAGCCGCTGATCTGCGGTTCGCTGCTGACGTTCGAGCACAAGGAGAACGGCGAGGTCTATGGCTACGACAAGGTTATCATGATGGCAGGCGGCGTGGGCTACGGCACCGAACGCGACTGCATAAAGGGCACTGCCGAGCCCGGAGAGGAGATTGTGGTGATGGGCGGCGACAACTACCGCATCGGACTGGGCGGAGGCTCGGTGTCGTCGGTAGACACCGGACGCTACAGCAACGGCGTGGAGCTGAATGCCGTGCAGCGTGCCAATGCCGAGATGCAGAAGCGCGTATATAACGTGGTGCGTGCGCTGTGCGAGGAAGACACAAACCCCGTGGTGTCCATACACGACCACGGAGCCGCAGGACACGTCAACTGCCTGTCCGAGCTGGTCGAGGACTGTGGCGGACTGATAGAAATGGACAAGCTGCCGATAGGCGACAAGACGCTGTCGAGCAAGGAGATTATAGCCAACGAGAGCCAGGAGCGCATGGGACTGCTCATCGACCGCAACGCCATTGAGCACGTGGGCAAGATCGCACGCCGCGAGCGTGCGCCGATGTATGTCGTCGGACACACCACGGGCGACCACCGCTTTGCTTTCCAACAGGCCGACGGCATCCGTCCGTTCGACTTGGCAGTGAGCCAGATGTTCGGCTCGTCGCCAAAGACATACATGATAGACAAGACGCGCGAGCGTCATTACGCAATGCCGGAGTACGACCCGTCACGCCTGCACGAATACCTCAACAACGTGTTGCAGATGGAGGCTGTGGCTTGCAAGGACTGGCTGACAAACAAGGTGGACCGCTCCGTGACGGGCAAGATTGCACGCCAGCAGTGTCAGGGACCGTTGCAGCTGCCGCTGAGCGACTGTGGCGTGGTGGCATTGGACTATCGCGGCCATGCGGGCATAGCCACATCCATCGGTCACGCGCCGCAGGTGGCTCTCGCCAATGCTGCCGCCGGTTCGGTGATGGCGGTCAGCGAAGCACTTACGAACATTGTGTGGGCACAGCTCAAGGACGGCATCGACACCGTGTCGCTGTCTGCCAACTGGATGTGGCCCTGCCGCTCCCAAGAGGGTGAAGACGCACGCCTGTATGCCGCCGTCGAAGCACTGAGCCGGTTCTGCATCGAACTTGGCATCAACGTGCCGACAGGCAAGGACTCGCTGAGCATGACACAGCAGTATCCCGACGGCACGAAGGTGATAGCCCCGGGGACGGTCATCGTGTCGGCAGGAGGCGAGGTCGGCGATGTCAGGAAGACCGTGTCGCCCGTAATCGTCAACGACAAGCACACGGTGCTCTACCACGTCGACTTCAGCTTCGACGAGCTGCGCCTCGGCGGTTCGGCATTCGCACAGAGCCTCAACAAGATAGGCGACGACGTGCCATGCACCCGCGATGCGGAATACTTCCGCGCAGCATTCAATGCCGTGCAGGAGATGATCGGACGCGGACTCATCCTGGCAGGACACGACATATCGGCAGGAGGACTGATAACGACGCTTCTGGAGATGTGCTTCGCAAATACGGAAGGCGGACTGGCTGTCAATCTCGACGGACTGAAGGAGGAAGACCTCATAAAGATTCTCTTCGCGGAGAACCCGGGAGTGGTCATTCAGGTGCGCGACAAGGACAAGGCTGCCGTGATGCAGATACTGGAAGATGCCGGTGTGGCGGCAGTGAAGATAGGACATCCGGTCGAGGACAGCCGCGAGCTGACCGTCAGCAAGGACGGCGGAGAACATAGGTTCGACATAGACCGTCTGCGCGATGTCTGGTACACGTCGTCCTACCTGCTCGACCGCAAGCAGAGCCGTGGCGGATGTGCCCTACAGCGTTTCGAAAACTATAAGCACCAGCCTGTGGAGTTCAAGCTGAACCCCTCGTTCACAGGCACGCTGAAACAATATGCCATCTCGCCCGACCGCCGCAAGCCCACAGGTCTGCACGCCGCCGTGATACGCGAGAAAGGGACGAACAGCGAACGCGAAATGGCATACGCCCTCTATCTGGCGGGCTTCGATGTCAAGGACGTGACGATGACCGACCTTGAGGACGGGACCGAGACATTGGATGATGTCAACATGATCGTGTTCTGCGGAGGCTTCTCAAACTCAGACGTGCTCGGCTCGGCAAAGGGCTGGGCAGGAGCGTTCCTCTACAGCCCGAAAGCCAAGGAGACGCTGAACCGCTACTATGCACGGGAAGACACGCTGTCGCTTGGAGTATGCAACGGCTGCCAGCTCATGATGGAGCTGAACCTGCTGTCGCCCGACCGCAAGGACATTGGCAAGATGGTCCACAACAACTCACACAAGTTCGAGTCAACGTTCGTCGGCCTCACCATCCCCGAGAACGACAGCGTGATGTTCGGCAGCCTCAGCGGCTCGAAGATTGGCATCTGGGTGGCTCACGCCGAGGGCAAGTTCAGCCTCAGCGGCAAGGAGAGCGACTATAACGTCATTGCCCGATACAGCTACGACGAATATCCTGCCAACCCCAACGGCTCGGACTTCTCCGTAGCCGGACTGGCAAGTGCCGACGGCCGCCATGTGGCAATAATGCCGCACCTGGAGCGTGCCTACTTCCCGTGGCAGTGCGGCTACTATCCGGAAGACAGGCGGACAGACGAGGTGACACCGTGGATTGAGGCTTTCGTCAATGCACGCAAGTGGGTGGAGCAAAGGACGGGAAGATGACCGAGTCACTAAGGTTCTATTGGGAGGCGTTCATCATCTTCTTCAAAATAGGTGCGTTCACCATCGGTGGCGGCTATGCCATGCTGCCGCTCATAGAAGACGAGATTGTCAAGAAGCGGCAGTGGATTGCGCCCGAAGACTTCGTGGATCTGTTGGCAATAGCGCAGTCAAGCCCCGGGGTCTTTGCCGTCAACATAGCGATATTCATCGGCTACCGCCTGCGTGGTGTCAAGGGCAGCCTTGTCACCACGCTCGGCAGCGTGCTTCCGTCGTTCTGCATCATTCTTGCCATCGCACTGTTCTTCACGAGCTACAAGGACAATCCGTACATCGAGCGCATGTTCAAAGGCATACGTCCGGCGGTGGTGGCACTGATAGCAGCCCCGACATTCAACATGGCGAAGTCTGCCCGCATCTGCCGCCGCAACGTGTGGATTCCCGTCGTCAGCGCACTGCTTATATGGCTCTTGGGATTCTCGCCTATATGGATCATCGTGGCTGCCGGCGTGGGAGGCTGGCTGTACGGACGCTACATCAATAAAGATATTGACAACGGCAATGGCGGCAACAGTGCCAATGCCACAACCGTGGAGGACAAAGGATGACGATGCTGTATCTGCAACTGTTCTACACCTTCTTCAAGATAGGTCTCTTCGGCTTCGGCGGAGGCTATGCCATGCTGTCGATGATTCAGGGCGAGGTCGTCACGCGTCACGATTGGCTCACGCCGCAGGAGTTCACGGACATCGTGGCAATCAGCCAGATGACGCCGGGACCCATCGGCATCAACTCGGCAACCTATGTGGGCTACACAGCCACCGGCAGCGTGTGGGGCTCGGTAGTGGCGACGCTTGCCGTGGTGTTGCCGTCGTTCATACTGATGCTCACAATCAGCAAGTTCTTCCTGAAATACCAAAAGAGCAAACCCGTGACGGATGTCTTCAACGGACTACGGCCTGCTGTCGTGGGACTGCTCGCCGCCGCTGCCCTCGTGCTCATGGACAAGGAAAACTTCGGCTCGCCCACAGAAGACATGCGGCAGTTCATCATCAGCTGCCTGCTGTTCCTCGGTGTCTTCATCGCCGCCCGCCGCTTCAAGGCCAACCCCATCATGCTCATCATCGCCGCCGCCCTCATCGGCCTCGTGGTTTACTGATGGTCTTGATGCCCATAATTCCTAATTCCTAATGTCCTGTAGCGTCAGATGTCATGCGGGCAGCTAATCTAAGTTATGTTAGGAGGCGGCATAAATCGTGTCAGCAGCCGGCTGAAGTCGTCTCACATCGACCGTTGTGAAAGAACATAGGCCTACTCCTAACATAACTTTAGTTAACTGCTACAGGCTTTTCTTCTGTCTTCTTCTCCGACATTTGTCCTCTCCGGTTGGCTATACCTATACAGGCAAGCTCTACCGGCACCGTGATTTTCGGCTCAGTAGAAAATCAGAGCTTTGCATAAATGCTTGGGAATGGATAACTTTATACAAGCAATCCGCTTTATATGAAGTGCGTACGACTGACACAGGAAGAGAATGAGGTTTTGCGTATGTTGCAGAATACCGACGTTTGCCCAGAGCGACCTATCCGGAAAGCAAGTTTAACGGTACAGTCCTCTCTCTAC
>CAVDAU010000101.1:0-8512 GCA_963607015.1 Streptococcaceae bacterium | reverse complement strand
TATTAGTTCATTTTTTCATGGCTGCACGAGCAGGGAAGCGGCGATGCCACATTGCCGTCATTCCGGATATGTTCCTTGCCTTCATGACATATATGAATGGGCGATGGGACTATAAGTGCCTGTGTTGCAAAGGTCAGGATTTGCCCCTTGTGCAGGACAGCATCAGGGCGACGAAAGTCAGTGTGCCGTTGAGCATCAGCAGTTCGTAGCCGAAGGTGTAGCCGGTGAAGCGGCGCGTCAGGATGTCGATGACATAGCACGCCACCGGCGATGCCACGCATATCCACGGCACGGCCTTGTCGGCAGGTCTCCGGCGCGTGAACAGTCCGAAACAGAACAGTCCCAGCAGCGGGCCGTAGGTATAGGAGCAGAGCGTGTAGATGGCATCGATTATGTTCGTCGAGTTCACCATGCGGAACGCCAGTATGAACAGGGTGAACGCCACGCAGATGCCCATGTGCGAACGGCGGCGCAGCCGTTCGTCGTGCGGACGCTCCTTGATGTCGACGCAGAACGATGTGGTCAGAGCCGTCAGTGCGGAGTCGGCACTGCTGAAGCATGCCGCCACGATGCCGATGGTGAAGAGCACCGTCACCGTCGTTCCGAGCTGTCCGGTGGCTGCGAACATGGGCAGCAGGTCGTCGGTGTTCGCGGGCAGCTCCATGCCCTGCCGCTGTGCCAGCATTATGAGCAGCACGCCGAGACCGAGGAACAGCAGGTTGGCAGGCACGAAGCAGAGGCCGTAGCTGCACATGTCCTTCTGCGCCTCGCGCAGGGTCTTGCACGTCAGGTTCTTCTGCATCATGTCCTGATCCAGTCCGGTCATCACCACCACCACGAACATTCCGCTTAGGAACTGCTTCCAGAAGTACTGCTTCGACAGCGGGTCGTCGAAGACGAACACGCGGCTGTACGGGCTGTCGCCGATGGCCCGTATGCTCTCGCCGAGGCTCATGCCAAGCTCCCGTCCCACGCCGACGGTTATGAGTATGAGCGCACCGAACAGGCAGAACGTCTGGAACGTGTCTGTCCACACCAATGTCTTCACGCCTCCGCTGCGGGTGTAAAGCCATATCAACCCCACCATGACAGCCACCGTCGCCGCGAAAGGCACGCCAACGCTGTCGAACACGAAGTCCTGCAGTATCATGCACACCATGTAGAAGCTCACGGCGGCGCGTGTCATCTTGCTCAGGAGGAAGAACGCGGCTCCCGTCTTGTAGGACCGGTGTCCGAGCCGTTCCTTCAGATATATATATATGGTGGAGTGGTTCATGCGGTAGTAGATGGGCAGCAGGATGAACGCCACGGCGAAGTACCCGGGTATGAAGCCGAGGCACATCTGCAGGTAGCTCATGCCGATGTTCACCGGCATGCCGGGCACGGAGATGAAGCTGACGCCCGATATTGAGGCTCCCACCATGCCGATGGCCACCATGTACCACGGCGAACTGCGGTCGGCGCGGAAGAAGGTCTCGTTTGTCGCTCCACGGCTCGTCAGCCGGCTCAGGGCAAACAGCAGTGCGAAGTAAATCAGTACGGTGGCTACGATAATCATCTTGTGTCAGGCGCGTGCCTCTTGCTTACGGAGCCGCAAAGTTAGCAAAATATGTGCCTTTTGCTTACATTTGCGGCCTATTCAAAAACCAAAGACTAAGAAAGAGCTTTATGGCAACAACTGACGACAAGAAGATAATCTTCTCAATGGTCGGGCTGAACAAGACGATCCGCCAGACCAACAAGCAAGTTCTCAAGAACATCTACCTCTCGTTTTTCTACGGTGCCAAGATCGGCATTATCGGTCTCAACGGTTCGGGCAAGTCCACGCTGATGAAGATCATTGCCGGTCTGGACACGCAGTATGACGGTCAGGTCGTCTTCGCCCCGGGCTACACCGTCGGCTATCTGCCGCAAGACCCGTTCCTCGACCCCGGGAAGACGGTCAAAGAGGTGGTGCAGGAAGGCGTGCAGCACGTGGTAGACACGCTGAAGGAGTATGAGGAAATAAACCTCAAGTTCGGCGACCCCGAGTACTATGAGAACCCCGACAAGATGGACAAGCTCATGGCTCGCCAAGCCGAGTTGCAGGACATCATAGACAGCACCGACGCATGGAACCTTGACTCGAAGTTGGACATTGCGATGGACGCACTGCGTTGTCCCGACGGCGACCGGCTGTGCGAACACCTCAGCGGAGGCGAACGCCGCCGTGTGGCACTGTGCCGCCTGCTCCTTCAGAAGCCCGACGTGCTGCTGCTCGACGAGCCTACGAACCATCTCGACGCGGAGAGCATAGACTGGCTGGAGCAGCACCTGCAGCAGTATCAGGGAACGGTCATCGCCGTGACCCACGACCGCTACTTCCTCGACCATGTGGCAGGCTGGATTCTCGAGCTTGACCGTGGCGAGGGCATTCCGTGGAAGGGCAACTACAGCAGTTGGCTCGAGCAGAAGACACAGCGCATGGCTCAGGAAGAAAAGACAGAGAGCAAGCGGCGCAAGACGCTGCAGCGCGAACTGGAGTGGGTGCGCATGGCACCCAAGGCCCGTCAGGCCAAGGGCAAAGCCCGTCTCAACAGCTACGACAGGCTCCTGAACGAAGATGTCAAGGCCAAGGAGGAGAAGCTCGAAATCTTCATCCCCAACGGCCCGCGTCTGGGAAACAAGGTCATCGAGGCACGCCACGTCGCCAAAGCCTATGGCGACAAGCTGCTGTTCGACGACCTCAACTTCGTGCTGCCGCCCAACGGCATCGTGGGTGTCATCGGTCCCAACGGAGCAGGAAAGACCACGCTCTTCCGCCTCATCATGGGGCTGGAGCAGCCCGACCGTGGCGACTTCGAGGTCGGTGAGACCGTGAAGCCGGCATACGTTGACCAGCAGCACAGCAGCATAGACCCCGAGAAGACCGTCTACCAAGTCATCTCCGGCGGCACGGAACTCATACGCCTGGGCAACCGCGAGGTCAATGCCCGCGCCTACCTGTCGCGCTTCAACTTCACGGGTGCCGACCAGGAGAAGCTGTGCGGCGTGCTCAGCGGCGGCGAACGCAACCGCCTGCACCTGGCGTTGGCACTGAAGGAAGAGGGCAACGTGCTGCTGCTCGACGAGCCTACGAACGACATCGACGTGAACACGCTGCGCGCGCTCGAGGAAGGTCTCGACGACTTTGCCGGCTGTGCCGTCGTCATCAGCCACGACCGCTGGTTCCTCGACCGCATCTGTACGCACATCCTTGCCTTCGAGGGCGACTCCAACGTGTTCTTCTTTGAAGGGTCTTACTCGGACTACGAGGCCAACAAGCTGAAGCGTCTCGGACGCATCGAGCCGACGCGTGTGCGCTATCGCAAGCTCACCAACGACTGACGGATTTCCTCTCCGCAGAGGTCTGCGCGACCGCATCCTGAAGCCTTCGTGCCTCATTGATGACCGCCGTTTCCGTGGACGTTCATCCACAGGTTTTGTGGCTGTACGTCCACACGGCTGTGGCTGTACGTCCACGCGGCTATGGCTGTACGTCCACAGAGCTATGGCTGTACGTCCATAGACACGCTGATTTTCAGTCTGTTACGCGTGTGTCTGACGACAGCGTGCGGCAGGACGAAAAAAATCACGGGGAAACGCTTTGCCGTTACGCAAAAAAGAGTGACCTTTGGCCACGGAAAAGAATGACGGATGTCATCAATGGGAGATTTATTATTCATGCCCAGTTATATACGTTTGTTTTATTGGTTAGGGAGACCCGCTGTGAAGTGGGTCTCCTTTTTAGGTTAAGATAGTCCCATGTGGTTGTTGCTTGCCTTTCTGTCGGCTGTGCTGCTGGGGTTCTACGATGCCTTCAAGAAGGAGTCGCTGCTCGGCAATGCCGTTCTGCCGGTGCTGTTCCTGAACACGCTGTTCTCGTCGCTCATCTTCCTGCCGTTCATCGTCGTTTCGGCGTGTGCCCCGCAGTTGGTGCAGGACACCGTGTTCTACGTGCCCGAGGCGGGGTGGGACGAACATAAGTACATCATCCTGAAATCCCTCATAGTGCTCTCCTCGTGGACGCTCGGCTACTTCGGCATGAAGCATCTGCCGCTGACCATCGTGGGTCCCGTCAACGCCACACGGCCGGTGATGGTGCTCGTCGGTGCTATGCTGATCTTCGGCGAGCGGCTGAACGCCTACCAGTGGACGGGCGTGGCACTGGCCGTGGCTTCGTTCTTCATGCTGAGCCGGTCGGGCAGGAAGGAGGGCATCGACTTCGGCCACAACCGCTGGATCGTGTGCATCGTGCTGGCGGCGGTGTTGGGTGCTGTCAGCGGACTGTACGACAAATACCTCATGGCCCGTCTGGAGCCGATGCTCGTGCAGTCGTGGTACAACGTCTACCAGCTGATCGTCATGGGCACGGTCATAGCCCTGCTGTGGCTGCCGCGTCGCAGCAGTGACACGCCGTTCCGCTGGAAGTGGACCATCATCGGCATATCGCTGTTCCTGAGTGCCGCCGACCTTGCCTACTTCTACTCGCTGAGCATGGAAGGATCGATGGTGTCTGTGGTGTCGATGGTCAGACGCGGCAGTGTGGTGGTGTCGTTCATCTTCGGTGCCATGGTGTTCCACGAAAAGAACCTAAAAAGCAAGGCCATAGACCTGATACTCGTCATCATTGGAATGTTTTTCCTATATTTGGGCACGAAATGAACCACATGCAATGAGAATGATTCGCACATTCATGCTCTGTCTGACCCTCGTCCCTGCCGTGCTGACGGCACAGACCGCGCGGCAGTGCTTCACCGCCATGCCCGACTCCATGAGCATGCTGCTGACGGCCAACGACCGTGCCGACTTCATCGACTTCAAGGACAGCAACATGAAGGCCGAGGTCAGCAACCGGCTGGGCGGCAAGTCGGAGATGACCGTCCTGACAGACGACTACATAAGCATCAACACCGGCACGCAGAGCACATGGCAGATGAAGATCCTGCCGCTTGGCGGCGACCGCCGCCTGATCTGCACCGTCAGCACCGTGTGCGGCAGTGCCTGCGACAGCCGCATCCGCTTCTACGACACCGCCTGGCACGAACTCAAGACGCGGGACTACCTGCCCGACACGCCGGAAATCGGCGACTTCATACGCGCAATCCCCGACACGGCACGCTATGCCGTCAAGGATGCCCGCCGTCAGGCCGACATGCTGCTGATGAAGGCATCGCTGAGCGCAGACGGCAATGACCTGACGTTCTCGTTCACCACACCCGAATACATGGATCCGCAGGCGGCGGCAGAGCTGAAGCCATATCTCAAGCCGGAGGCCGTCTACCGGTGGAACGGCAAGCGGTTCGGCAAGGAAAGGAGCAGAGACTGACATGAACGTACCTGTTACGGGTGCGGCAGGATTCACCGGATTGAGGCTGATGCCCGAACCGGCACGCTGACACACACATGCACGCACGAAGAGAGGAGAACCTGCACATGACGACAAGCACCACACTGAAGGAAAAGACATTCATGCTGCTGCTGGCAGTGACGACATTCTTTGTCTTCAACACGGCACTGCCCACCGACATCATGGAGTGCCGCAACCTCATCACCGCACACGAGATGGCGACAGAGGGCAACTGGATCGTGCCGACCATGAACGGAGAACTGCGCCTGGAGAAGCCGCCACTGCCGACGTGGATTGCAGGGGCGATAGACTGCATCGCGCCGGGCAACCTCGCCGCACAGCGTGTGGCTCCCGGACTGGCGGGATGCCTGTGGACGCTCTTCCTCTACCTCACGGCACGCTGGCTGACGAAGCGGCGCAGGTATGCCTTCATCGCAACGGTGGTGTTCCTCACGTCCTATCATGTCGTGCAGATGGGGCGCACTGCCACGTGGGACATCTACTGCCACGCCTTCATGATGGGTGCCGTCTACTTCCTGCTGCGCGGACTTGGCGGAAGCATGGCAGACCGCTGGCGATGGCTGCCCCTCGCCGGTCTGATGGCGGGACTGTCGTTCCTAAGCAAAGGCCCCGTGTCGTTCTATGCCCTGCTGCTGCCGGCACTGCCGGCATCGGTTCAGCTCACGCAGTTGCACACGCGCGGCAAGTGGGATGCCGTGGCTGTGGCGGCTGTTGTCTGCATCGTCATCAGCTCGTGGTGGTATGTCTGCCTGTTGCTGTTCCACAGCGATGCCGCCGGTGCCGTCATCGGCAAGGAGTCCGGCTCGTGGCTGAACCACAACGTGCGGCCGTGGCATTACTACTGGCGTTACTTCGCCGAGACGGGAGCGTGGGCACTCATAGTGTTGGCATCGCTCGCCGTGGGCTACTGGAAACGCCGCCTGCGCCATCCGCGCACCTACGCCTTTGCCGTGGCGTGGATGCTGCTTGTCCTGCTTCTGCTGTCGCTGATGCCGGAGAAGAAGATACGCTATCTGCTGCCGATCATGGCTCCGTGTGCACTGGTCACGGCGTGCCTGCTCGAGCATTTCATCAGCAACCGCGACCGTCTGTCGGTGCTGACGTTCCGCACCACGGCTGCCGTGGTTTGCGTCATTGCTGCGGCTGCCCCTGTGGCAGTCTTCGTGCTGCACCTCACAGGCACGCTTCAGGCTGTGGTGTTTGCCGTCCTGATGTGGCTGACGGCAGCCCTGCTGCTGCACTCGCTGCTGCGCTTCAAACCTCTGGAGCTGGTCTATGGCGTGGGGCTGGTGTTCATGCTCGTCGAGTGCTTCGTGCTGGAGGGAGTGGGGCAGATGTTCGGCAATCCGGACAAGCACAGCATGCGCTTGGTGCGCAATGAGCGGCAGCTCGACGGCGTGCCGTTCTGCTATCCCGAAGACGAGCCGCTGCGCATCGAGCTGGTCTATGAGGCGGGACGCAAGATCCTGCCCGTCAGCAGGGACAGCATAGCCTCGCGCCTGAAGGAAGGCCCGATGGTGCTGGTCAGCGCGGGATATGCCGCCGAAGAGCTGGACAGCCGGACATTGCAGCACGCAGACACCGTGGCGATAGGCACATACGACGACAACAAACATCCCAAGAACAACAAGCACTACACGCCCGACTTCGTGCGGCACGTGACGCTGCTCAAAAGCAAACAGACGAAATGAACAAGACCAAGGATTATGAGTTCACGATAATAGTTCCCGTGTATAACGAAGAGGACAACCTCATGCGCGTGGAGCGCGAGCTGGCGGCATATATCCCGACAGCACCGGTGAAGAGCTGTGTGCTGCTGGTCAACGACGGATCGACGGACGGCAGCCTGCGGATGATGAAGGACATCTGCCTGCGACAGCCGGACTTCTTCTACATCTCCTCCGACGAGAACCACGGACTGAGCACAGCCATGAAGGCAGGCATCGACACGGCAGAGAGCCGCTACCTGGGGTATATCGACGCTGACCTGCAGACCTCGCCGCAGGACTTCAACAAGCTGTTGCAGCATATCGGCGACTACCGCATCGTGACAGGCATACGCGCACGGCGCAAGGACTCGTGGTTCAAGAAGCTGCAGTCGAAGATTGCCAACGGCTTCCGCCGCAGGATGACGGGCGACACCGCCACGGACACAGGCTGTCCGCTGAAGGTGATGTGGACCTCGACGGCCAAGAAGATTCCTTTCTTCGACGGCATGCACCGCTTCCTCCCCGCACTGTTCGCCCTCGAAGGGGGCAACTTCAAGGAGGTGCCCGTGCAGCACTTCCCGCGTGTGGCAGGCGTGTCGAAGTATCATCTGTGGAACCGCCTTGCAGGGCCTTTCAAGGACTGCTTCGCCTACCGCTGGATGAAGAACCGCTACATACGCTATCAGGTCAACGAGCAGGACGTATGACGGTTGCCGACTTGCTGATATATGGTCTCGGGTTCCTGGCACAGGCGTTCTTCTCGGCACGTATTCTGGTGCAGTGGATTCTGTCGGAACGTGCCCACAGGGTGCTGTCGCCGAGCCTGTTCTGGGTGTTCAGTCTGGCGGGGAGCGTGCTGCTGTTCAGCTACGGATGGCTGCGCGATGACTTCTCCATCATCCTCGGACAGCTGATAGCCTACTACATCTACATCTGGAACCTTGACATCAAGGGACTGTGGCACAAGCTGCCGCGCCTGTTGCGCATGGCTCTCTTCGCCCTGCCCGTGGCTGCACTGGCTTTCGCGCTGAACGACTTCGGAGCATTCCTCGAACAGTTCTTCCGCAACGGCCGAGTGCCGCTGTGGCTGTTGGTCTATGGTTCGATGGGTCAGGTCATCTTCACCCTGCGGTTCATCTATCAGTGGCAATACTCTCACCGCAAGCACGTGTCCGCACTGCCGCTTGGCTTCTGGGTAATCAGCATCATCGGGTCGGCAGTCATCGTCAGCTATGGCATTGTCCGTCTCGACCCCGTGCTCATCCTCGGTCAGTCGGTGGGCTTCATCTCCTACTCGCGCAACATCATGCTCTGCCTCCACAGCAGGAAAGCGTGAGGTCTCAATCCCTCACGGCACGCACGGTTCTTTCATTTATCCATATCCTGTGGCGTGTGTACCTGAAAGTGAGCAAAC